>JASIGS010000593.1 GCA_030052355.1 Streptosporangiaceae bacterium
GTGATCGCCCGGCCGACGATCAGCGTGTTGATCTCGCGGGTGCCCTCGTAGGAGTAGATGGCCTCGGCGTCAGCGACGAACCTGCCTACCTGGTGGTCAAGCAGGATGCCGTTGCCGCCAAGCAGCTCCCTGGCGTAGCCGACCGTCTCCCGCATCCGCACCGTGCAGAACGCCTTGGCCAGCGCGGAGTGATGGTCCTTGGCCTGCCCCTGGTCCTGCAGCTGCGACAGCCGAACGCACAGGCAAGCCGATGCCGTCACGTTCGACAGCATCCGGACCAGCAGGTCCTGGACAAGCTGGAAGCCGGCGATGGGCCGTCCGAACTGCAGCCGCTGGGTCGAGTATGCGAGTGCGTGCTCGTAGGCACCCCGGGCGCATCCGGTCGCCATCCAGGCCACGCCGGCCCTGGTGAGGCGCAAGACCTGCGCGGTGTCACGGAACGAGTTCGCCAGCTGGAGGCGGTTCTCCTCGGGCACGCGGACGTGGTCCAGTGTTATCTCGGCGTTCTGCACGACCCGCAAAGCGATCTTGTTCCGCATCTTGACCGGCGTGAAGCCGTCGGCGCCCGCTTCCACGACGAAGCCCTTGACCTGGTTATCGGCCACGTCACGGGCCCAGACGATCACGTAGTCGGCGAACGTGGCGTTGCCGATCCACTTCTTCTGGCCGGTCAGCACCCAGGTATCCCCGTCGCGCGTGGCCGTGGTCTCCAGACCGCCGGCGACGCCCGAGCCGACGTCGGGCTCGGTCAGCGCGAACGCGCCGATCTTCTCCATCCTGGCCATCGCCGGCAGCCACCGCTGCTTCTGCTCCTCGGAGCCGCACAGGTAGATCGAGCCCATGGCGAGGCCCCCGTGCACCCCCATGAACGTGGCGATGGACGGATCGACCCTGGCAAGCTCCAGCGCGATCATGCCGTCGAGCAGGCTGCTGCCGCCGGGGCAGCCGTAGCCGTCGCACGCGAGGCCAGCGATGCCGAGGGCCGCGAGTCCCGGCACGATGTCGGGCGGGAACTCCTCCCTGGTCCAGTAGTAATTGATGACCGGTGCGACAGACTTCTCCATGAAGTCCCTTACGGCCAGGAGCTGCTCCCGGCCGGCCGGCTCGAGAAGCTGCTCGAGAGAGTAAAAATCCGCGTCCAGGATCGGATCCACGGCAGGTCTCCCCTCACCCCGCGGCATGGGCCCGCCCTGCGGCGGTACTGCCGCGATTGCTTGCTGTTAACGGCTCGGCGAGGAACCGGCTGATGACCGGTGCAAGCTGCGGTGCCTCGGTGACCAGGCCCAGGTGGCCGCCGCTGAAGACATGCAGGCGCGAGCCTGCGATGAGCCCGTGCATCAGCCGCGCGTTGGCGATCGGGATGATCGGATCGTCGGCACCGGAAACGATGAGCGTGGGCTGGCGCAGCGTGGGCAGGAACGCCAGGCTCGTCCAGCCAAGCCCGGCGGTGAGCTGGTAGAGGTAGCCCCGGTGAGAACCGACCACGTTGCCCGCGTTCATCGCCGCCGCGACCCGTCCCGGGTCGGAGCGAGCCGTCCCGCCGTAAAGCTCGCCCGCAACCCGGGCAAGGTAACCGCGGTCGAGGTAGCGCCTGGGTGTTGCCATCCTGGCCAGCACCGACGGCCGGGCGGGCACCATGATCATGCCGGTCGCGGTGCTGACGAGCACCAGCTTGCGGCACCGCGCGCGCTGAAAGCACGCGAAGTGCTGGGCGACCGCGCCGCCCCACGAGATGCCGAGCACGTCTGCCTTGTCGTGCCCGAGCTCGTCCAGGAGCCGGCTGATCAGCCGGCACAGCCCGGCAAACCGGTAAGGCGCGGCGGGCAGCGGTGATCCGCCCACCCCTGGAACGTCGAACCTGATGACCTCGATGGCGGTATCTAGCTCGTCGACGAACGGCTGAAGTAGCTCGAGGCTGGCTCCGATCCCGTTGATCAGCAGCAACGGGACCGGCGAAGGCCGGGCTCGCCAGCCTCGCCTGCCCGGCCGTATCGCTACGCGCACCAGCTGGCTGCCGACCGCGACGGTGCGCACGATCGCGGTCGCCTGCGGGCTACCTGTCGTGGACATAGGTCCCTGGAGCCGGGCCGAGCACTGTGAACTCCTTGCTGCCGGCCGTCGCCCGGCTCTTCTTGTCTCCGCCGCTGCGCGCCGCCAGCCAAGCAGAGTAGTGCGGCCACCAGCTGCCGGCAACCGTCGACGCGTCGGCGAGCCACCGCGATGCGACGGCCGGATTCTCGTCTGCGACCTGGAACGTTGCCTTCGGGTTGCCGGGCGGGTTGACCATGGACGCGATGTGGCCACTGGTGGACAGCACGAACGTCGCGTGCCCGCCGAGCAGCTGGGTGCTGCGATAACAGGACTGCCACGGGCACAGGTGGTCGGCGATGCCCGCGATCACGTAGCTGTCGCAGTCGACCTTCGACAGGTCCACGGGCGAGCCGAGCATCGTCGCGCTGCCGGGCTTGACGAGCGCGTTATCGAGCGCGAGCCGGATGAAGTCAGCGTGCACCGCGGCAGGCAGCCGGGTGGTGTCCGCGTTCCAGTAAAGAATGTCGAATGGCGGCGGCGGCCGACCCTGCAGGTAGTTGTTAACCCAGTAATTCCAGATCAGGTCGTCTGGCCGCAGCCAGGCGAAGACCTCGGCCAGCGTCCGGCCGTCCAGGTAGCCCTTGGCGCGCGACACCGCCATCGCGAGCGTCGCCGCTGCCTCGTCGATCATCGCCCCGGCCGTGCCCGCCCTGGCCTGATCCAGCACCGTCACGCCCAGGCAGAGGCTGGCGACGGTGTCAAGGCGGCCGATCTCGCTCAGGTGCGCGGCGACCATCGACGACACGATCCCGCCGGAGCATAGCGCGCAGATGCTGGCCCGGGCCGCGCGCGTGATCGCCCTGACCGTCTCCAGTGCGTCAAGAACCGCGGCCCCGTAGCTGTCAAGGCCCCACTCGCGATGCCGGGCGTCGGGATTGCGCCAGCTGATGCAGAAGACCTGGTGACCTTGGCTGACCAGGTACTCCGTCATGCTGCGGCCCGGTGCGAGGTCGGTGATGTAGAACTTGTTGATCATCGGAGGCACGATCAGCACCGGATACTTGTTAACCCGCTCGGTGACCGCCGCGTACTGGATCAGCTCGAACATCTCGGTGCGATAGACGATCGACCCCGGCGTTATCGCCAGGTCCTTGCCGACCTCGAACGCGCCAGGCTCGACCATGGACGGAACTCGCGGCGCGGTTGCCAGGTCCGACAGCAGGGCGCGGATCCCGCGCACCGCGGACAGGCCGCCGGTGTCCACCAGCGCCTTGATCCCGGACGGGCTGATGAGCGGGTTGTTGCTAGGCGCAGCGGCGGCGATGAGGTTCGCGAGAAGGAACCGCAGCCGCTCGCTGTCACGCCAGTCGAGGTCGGCGATCGAAAGCGTGCCCTGGGCCGCCTGGCTAGTCGCCAGGTAGGCCTGCATCAGCCGCCTGAGCGCCGGGTTCTCGGTCCAGGCCGGGTCCGCGAACCGGCGGTCCTTGCGGTGCGGGGCTATCTGCGAACGGCCGGCCGCGATCCGGGCGGTTTCGGCGGTCAGGCCGGCCGCCTGCCGCGCCACCAGCCGCGGGCGCCTGGCCAGGCCGACGGCCAGCCGCAGCATCGAGCCGTCGGGGCGGAGCCTGCGGACCACCCCGAGAGCGCCATCGGTGAGCAGCACGTCGAGCGCTCCGGCCAGGTCCGTCGCCGTTTCCGCGAGTGGCGACTCCGCCTGCGCGTTCTCGCGTGCCCGGCCGGTCCCCGGCGCGGCACCGTCGCCCGATCCCGCGCTCACTGCGAACTCTCCGGAGGCCGCACCTCGCGCCGCAGGATCTTGCCCGTCGGGCCCTTCGGCAGCGTGGCCACAACCCACACGCTCCGCGGGTACTTGTAGGCCGCGACCCTGTCCTTGACGTACTGCCGCAGTTCCTCAGGCGTCGCGCTGGCTCCCGGCTTGAGCGCGACGGCCGCGCCAACCTCCTCACCGAGCTCGGCGTGCGGCATGCCGATGACCGCTGCCTCGGCGACCGCGGGGTGCTCGTGCAAGACTTCCTCGATCTCCCGCGGGTACACGTTGTAGCCGCCGCGGATGATCATCTCTTTCTTGCGGTCCACGATGTAGTAGTACCCGTCCTCGTCGACCCGGCCGAGGTCCCCGGTGCGGAACCAGCCATCAGGGATGGCCGCCGCGGTCGCCTCGGGCTTGCCCCAGTAGCCCTTCATCACGTTGTGGCCGCGGATGGCGATCTCGCCGACCTCGCCCGCCGCGACGTCAGCGCCGTCGTCGCCGACAAGGCGCATCTCCACGCCTTCGACTGGGGTGCCGACCGAGCCTGGCTTGCGCGGCCTGTCCGGGTGGTTGAACGAAGCGACGGGAGATGTCTCCGACAGGCCGTAGCCCTCCAGGATCATGCAGCCGAACTTCTCCTCGAAGGACCGGAGGATCTCGACCGGCATGGCCGCGCCGCCCGAAACGCACAGCCGCAGCGACGCGGTCCTGGCCTGGTCTGCAGCGGGGTGATGAAGCATGGCCGCGTACATGGTGGGAACGCCCTCGAAGATCGTCACTGCGTCCCGCTCGATGATCTCCAGCGCCTTGCCGCCGTCGAACCTTGGCAGCAGGGTGAGCGTGCCCCCCGCTGCCACGGTCGCGTTCAGCCCGCACGTCAGGCCGAAGACGTGGAACAGCGGGAGGCAGCCCATCATGACGTCGCCCGGGGCGTTGTGCAGCAGCGTCTCCGCGGTCAGCCGCGCGTTGCGCATCAGCCCGCCGTGAGTGAGCTGAGCGCCCTTGGGCTGTCCCGTCGTCCCCGACGTGTAGAGGATGACCGCGTCGTCGTCGTCACTGGCCGGCGCCGCATCGCCGTCAGCTGCCGCCTGGCCGAGCACCGCGCTCAGGTCAGCGTCGTCGACACTGATCACCTGGGCTCCGGCGTCTGCCGCGCCCTTGGCCGCCTCGCCAGCAGCGTCGCGCCACGCGAACACCACGCGGGCGCCAGAGTCCGTGAGGTAGTAGCTCACCTCGCGGTGCTTGAGCAGCGGATTCATCGGGACCACCACCGCTCCGGCGGTCAGCGCCCCGTAGAAGGCAACCGGGAACGCCGGGATGTTGGGCATCATCAGCCCAACCCGGTCGCCGCGAGTGACCCCCGACGCACGGAGCAGGCCCGCGACCTGCCTGGCGGACTCGCTCAGCTTCCGGTAACTGATGGCCAGGTCATCGAGCTTGATCGCGGTTCGCTCCGGCTGGCTGGCCGCAGCGTGATCGAGAAGCGAAGTGAGGCTGGCCATCGCGCCCCCCAACAGAGCCTCGCCGCCGTGAGTACGTACCAGTATCTGCGTGCCCGCACTGGTTGGCCAGGCCGGGCCCTTGGCCGATTCCGCCCTTGGGGCGAAAGATGCGGAATGATGGTTTTGCGCGCGAGCGCGAAGAGCGCAAGCAGACCCAGCCACAAACTCGGAGGCAGACAAGTGACCAGGACGCTCCTGCACGGCGGGCGAGTCTTTGACGGCACTGGCAGCCCGATAGCAGCGGCGGATGTCGTGATATCGGAGGGCCAGATCGTCGACGTGGGGATCGGCCTGGACGGGGACGAGCAGGTTGACGTGTCTGGCCTGACCCTGCTGCCCGGATTCTTCGACTGCCACGTGCACGTGATGGTCTCCGGAATCGACCTCGTGCGCCGGCTGCAGCGGCCCTTCTCCTACCAGTTTTTCGAGGCGGCACGCAATCTGGCGGCGACGCTGGACTGCGGTATCACGTCCGTGCGCGACGCAGGCGGCGCGGACCTCGGCGTGCAGCGCGCCGTCAACGACGGCCTGATCGACGGTCCGCGGATGCAGATCGCGATCAGCGCACTGAGCCAGACCGGCGGCCACGGCGACGGCTGGCTGCCGTCGGGTATCACCACGCACCTGATGTCGCCTCATCCTGGCCGCCCCGGAGGGCTTGTCGACGGGCCCGAGGAGATGCGCAAGCGAGTGCGCGAGATCATCAGGGCCGGCGCCAACGTCATCAAGGTGCACACCTCAGGAGGCGTGCTCTCGCCGCGCGACAGCCCGAAGCACGCGCAGTTCCGGCCGGATGAACTGGCCGCGCTGATGGCCGAGGCGAGCGCCGCGGGCCTGCCCGTGATGGCGCACGCTCAGGCGACCGACGGCATCAAGAACGCGGTCCGGGCCGGCGTGAGGTCCGTCGAGCACGGGATCTACCTGGATGACGAGGCCATCGACATGATGCTGAGTGCGGGGACCTGGCTGGTCCCCACCCTGGTGGCCCCGCACGCGGTGCTCAGCGCGGCAAAGGCGGGCAGCCAGCTGCCCGAGGGCGTGCTGGCCAAGGCTCAGGAGGTCACCGCCGCTCACGCGGACGCGTTCGCCCGGGCGGCAGCGGCCGGCGTCAAGATCGCCATGGGCACCGACACCGGCGTCGGGCCGCACGGGGACAACCTCGACGAACTGCCGCTGATGGCCGCCGGCGGGCTGACGCCGGCCGAGGTCCTGACCGCCACGACCAGGTCGGCGGCCGAGCTGCTGCAGGTCGCGGACGAGACGGGCACGATCATGCCGGGCAAGCGAGCAGACATCGTCGTCCTGGCGGGCGACCCGTTCGACCTCGCGAACGTGAAGGCGAACATCCGTGCCGTCTACTCCGGCGGCGCGAAGGTACGCGGCTGAGAGTCCTGCACGCCCGGTTTATCCGTCGCTCCGGACGTTGTTCCGCGGGCGCGCAGGTGGACCCGTTCGCCTTGCGGACCGAAGATGTTCAGCAACTCGGCCGGCTCGGAGCCAGCGTTCGTGACCGCGTGCGGGATTCGCGTGTCGAACTCGGCTGCCTCGCCCGCCGTCAATGTGAACGCCTTGTCGCCCAGGGTGAGGCGGAGCCGGCCGGCGATGACGTACAACCATTCACTGCCCTCGTGAGTACCTTGCTGGGATCCAGGACGCGGGCCCGCGCCCGGGTCCGGGTTCGGGTTCGGGTTCGGCGGGATGATCTGCTTGAACACCGCGGGCCCGCCCGGGTTTCTGGTCAGCGGCAGCCAGGTGCTGCCGCCACGCTGTACGGGCCTGGGATAGATGCGCGGGTCACCGGCTGCCGGGGCACCGACCAGCTCGTCCAGCGGGACCTGGTGTGCCCGCGCGATCGGCAGAAGCAGCTCGAGCGCTGGCCGACGCTGGCCGGACTCCAGTCGCGACAGGGTGCTGACCGAGATCTTGGTGCTGTCGGCCAGCTGCTCCAGGGTGACACCCCGGTGCTTGCGCAGCGCGCGCAGCCGCGGGCCGACGGCAGCCAGCACAGTCTGCAGTTCGTCAGTCACTAGTCAAGTTTGCCATGGCAGCAAGTTAAGTTGCCGGCCGGCCTCGGGCGGCGGCATGCTGCGTGCCATGGCAGCCAGCAACGAGCGAGACCATCAGCAGACGACTCCCGGCCGCGACGGTGTAGCGGACGTGATCGTGGTCGGTGCTGGTCTGGCTGGCCTGGCTGGGGCGCTGACCCTGGTCAGGGCCAGGCGGTCGGTGCTGGTGATCGACGCCGGTCACCCGCGCAACGCGCCGGCGGCGCACGCGCACGGCTACCTGACTCGCGACGGCACGCCTCCGCTGGATCTGCTGACCACCGGGCGGGCGGAAGTAGCCGGGTACGGCGGCCAGCTCATGACGGGCGCGGTGACCTCGCTGGCCCGGCTGCCAGGCGGCGGCTTCGAGGTCACGCTCGCCGGCGGGACCGGCCGCCGGGCGCGCCGCATACTGGTTGCCACCGGCCTGGTCGACGAGTACCCCGACATCCCTGGTCTGCGCGACCGCTGGGGTCGCGACGTGGTGCACTGCCCCTTCTGCTTCGGCTGGGAACTGCGCGACCAGCCGCTCGCAGTACTTGCTACCAGTCGGCAGGCAGCCGCGCAGGCGCTCATGTGGCGGCAGTGGAGCCAGGACGTCGCCCTGTTCCTGCACACCGCGCCAAGGCCGACACCGGAGGAACTCGAGCAACTCGCGGCCCGCGACGTCAGCCTCGTAGCGGGCGAGGTCACCAGCATCGAGGTCACCGGTGATCGGGTCAGCGGGGTCCGCATTCAGTCCGGGCAGGTCGTCCCTCGGCGCGCGATCGTCATCGGACCGCGGTTTGAGGCCCGCCACGCTCTCCTGGACAGCCTGGATGCGTCTGTCGTCGAGCACCCGCTCGGCATCGGCCACCAGGTCGCGGCGGATGCCACCGGGCGCGCCACAGCGGGCGTGTGGGTAGCAGGCAACGTCGCCGACGTAACCGCGGGCGTCATGCAAGCCGCGGCTTCCGGCGTCACGGCGGCGGCCGCCATCAACGCTGACCTGACCGCCGAGGACGCCGCCGCCGCCGTCGCGGCGCGGCGGTCAGGAACGGGTGGACCGACCACGGGGTGACCCGGTAGCAGAAAAGTACGACACCAAGCCGAGCCGACAAGGAGTTTGCCCCATGCTCACGCACCAGCAGATCCTGCACTTCAGCACGTTCGGGTACCTGACGATGCGCGGACTGTTCAGCCAGTCCGAGCTCGCCGTGCTGCGCGACGAGGTCAGTACCGCGCTCGCCGACGCATTCGGCCAGCTCGGCACCGAGCCGGGCCCGGCCGACGGGATCAGCGGAGACTACCTGCCGCTGTCGGTTGACCGGACCCCATTCAGCCAGTCGCTCATCGCCGACGACGAGCGGACGTTCCTCGCGTCTTCGGAACTGCTCGGTGGCCCAACCGTACCGTCGGTCGGCATCGCGACGCGCTTCACCGGCGACTCGACGTGGCACACCCGGCTGGGCCCTAGCATTCCGGGGCTGACTATGTGGGTAGACCTCGAGTCCCGGGCAACCGGCACCGGGGCGCTGCGCCTGGTACCCGGCTCGCACGTGCCCGAATACGAGCGCCGGTTGTGGGCCTACTGCAACGCTGAGCCGCGGACGTCTGGCTTCGCCCAGCCAGCCTGGCCGGACTGGCCGCACGTCGTGGTCGAGACCGAGCCGGGTGACGTGGTCGCCTTTCACGCGCACCTGTTCAACTGCGCCCAGGGCGGCACACCGCGGCTGACCTGGACCATCGACTACCTGCTGTGGCCCGGACTCGGCGACGCCGACCGGATGCGCCTCGTCCGGGATCTGACGCTCGATGACGTTGAGTTCGACCACGAGGCGTATGACAGGACCCGCTGGCCGGTCTGGCGCGAGTGGGCTGCGGGCGCGGGCAAGAGCCAGTCCCGCGGGCTCGCCGTCGAACGCCTCAGGCTGCTCGGCGTCATCGCAGCCGACTAGCGCCAGGCGCAGCTGTGATATAAAATCAAGTATTCCGATTAATTAAATAGTCTAATTGCGGCTGGCCCGACAGTGGCTCGGCACCACACGATGCGGGGGGATGGTCCGGCGCGCCAGGCACGTCTGCCGCAAGGCTCGGGCGGGAGCCGAACCGGGGAACAGGACGCACTTCGCTTTCGCTGCGGGCTGGCAGTCAGCGCCGACTCGCAGCAGGCTGGGAATACCCGGCTGGGCCTAGCGGGGTCCAGCAGCACGAGCAAGGGCAGGACGCACAGCATGACGGATCCGGGCGCCGGACGACGACTTCATCTGGCGGTGGCGCTCGACGGCGCCGGCTGGCACCCTGCCGCGTGGCGCGAGCCGGACGCGCGGCCCGCCGAGCTGTTCTCTGCTTCCTACTGGACCGATGTCGTGACCGAGGCCGAGCGCGGCGGCCTCGACTTCGTCACGTTCGAGGACGGGCTGAGCCTGCAGTCAGCCGACCGGCACCAGCGCGACCGCCGAACGGACCAGGTCCGCGGCCGGCTAGACGCCGTCCTCCTGGCCGCCAGGGTCGCGCCGCTCACCCGCCGCATCGGCCTGGTCCCGACGGTGATCGTGACGCACACCGAGCCGTTCCACGCCTCCAAGGCAATCGCGACACTGGACTGGGTCAGCTCGGGCCGGGCGGGCGTGCGGGTTCGAGTGTCAGCACGGCCGGACGAGGCCGCCCACTTCGGCCGGCGGGAGCTGCCGGCGGGCCCGGACGCGCGCGCGGAACTGTTCGACGAGGCGGCCGACTACGTCGAGGTGCTGCGACGGCTGTGGGACTCGTGGGAAGACGACGCCGAGATCCGCGACGATGCCACCGGCCGGTTCATCGACCGCGACAAGCTGCACTACATCGACTTCTCGGGGCGCTGGTTCTCGGTCAAGGGACCGTCGATCACGCCGCGTCCGCCGCAAGGCCAGCCTGTCGTCGCCGCGCTGGCCCATGCGACCGTCCCCTATCAGCTCGTCGCCAGCAGTGCCGACGTCGGCTTCGTGACGCCGCACGATGCCGCGCAGGCCCGCGCGATCGCCGCCGAGATCATCGCGCTGCAGGCGGCGGCCGGGCGGTCGGATCAGACCGTGCACCTGCTCGGTGACCTGCTGGTCTATCTCGACCGCGAGCCCGGCCGGGCGGCAGCGCGCAAGGTCCGGCTTGACGAGCTGGCGGGCGGGGAGTACCGCAGCGACGCGCTCAGTTTCACCGGCACGCCGGCCGAGCTGGCCGACCTGCTGCTGGACTGGCACGCTGCGGGGCTGGCCGGCT
Source organism: Streptosporangiaceae bacterium (assembly GCA_030052355.1). Next base: position 10,581 of record JASIGS010000593.1, read on the forward strand.
TCCGGTTGCGGCCCGCGACGATCCCCCATGACCTTCTCCAGATCACCCGAGCGCTCGTGCCGGAGCTGCGCGAGCGACGGGCATTCCCGGCCGGGTACGGCGCGCCAACGCTCCGCGGCCAGCTCGGGCTGCCCCGCCCTGTCAACCGTTATGCGAAGGCGTCATGACCAAGCCCGTGAAGCAGGTCCACCTGGCCGCGCACTTCCCCGGCGTCAACAACACGACCGTGTGGAGCGATCCGCGGGCCGGCAGCCACATCGATTTCAGCTCCTTCGCGCACTTCGCCCGCACCGCGGAGCGGGCCAAGTTCGACTTCCTGTTCCTGGCCGAGGGGCTGCGGCTGCGTGAGCAGCACGGCAGGATCTACGACCTGGATGTGGTCGGCCGGCCGGATACGTTCACCATCCTGGCGGCGCTCGCGGCCGTCACCAATCACCTGGGCCTGGCCGGCACCATCAACTCCACGTTCAACGAGCCTTACGAGGTCGCCCGCCAGTTCGCCTCGCTCGATCACCTGTCCGGTGGCCGGGCCGCGTGGAACGTGGTTACCTCGTGGGACGCCTTCACCGGCGAGAACTTCCGCCGGGGTGGGTTCCTCCCGCAGAGCCTCCGGTACGAGCGAGCCCGTACGTTCCTGCACACGACGTGGCAGCTGTTCGACTCCTGGCGTGGCGGCGAGATCACCGCCGACCCGGCGTCAGGCGTGTTCCTCGCGGATGCCGACGCGGGCCGGTTCCGCCATCGCGACGCGCACTTCGATATCGAGGGACAGTTCGACGTCCCGCGCAGCCCGCAGGGCCGACCGGTCATCTTCCAGGCGGGCGACTCCGACGAAGGCCGCGAGTTCGCGGCGGCCGACGCCGACGCCATCTTCAGCCGGCACTCAACCCTGACCGCCGGGCAAGAGTTCTACGCCGATGTAAAGCGCAGGCTGCCGAAGTTCGGCCGCACCGCCAGCGAGCTGCTGATACTGCCCGCCGCCACGTTCGTGCTGGCCGACACCGACGCGCAAGCGGCGGAGCTCGCGCACGAGGTGCGGCTGCAGCAGGTCAGCGGCGCCACCGCGATCGCCTTCCTCGAGCAGCTGTGGAACCGGGAGCTGTCGGGCTATGACCCGGACGGCCCGCTGCCCGAGGTCGACCCGGTCGTTGGTGAGAACACCACCGCCCGCGGCCGGGCCAGCGTCCGGATGCACCGCGACCCGGTGGCCACTGCCCGGGAATGGCGGGAGCTCGCCGCGGCGAAGAAGCTGTCCATCCGGGAACTGATCATCGAAGTTACCGGGCGGCAGTCGTTCGTCGGTTCCCCCGCGACGATCGCTGGCGCCATCAACGACTACGTCCAGGCCGATGCCAGCGACGGCTACATCCTGGTGCCGCACATCACGCCCGGTGGCCTCGACGAATTCGCCGACAAGGTCGTGCCGCTGCTGCAGGAGCGCGGCGTGTTCCGCGCCGGCTACACCGGGACGACGCTGCGCGAGAACCTCGGTCTGCCGCCACGCCCGGCAGCCGCCGCAGGGGATACCGGTGATGAAGCGCGGGCTGCGTCATGAGATTCCTGCTCATCACGCTCATCGTGCACGCGCCCGACCCGGTGACCGGCGCGCAGCCGACCACGAGCGAGCGGTTCAGGGAAGTGATCGACTGCGCGCTGCTGGCGGAGGAGCTCGGCTTCGACGGTTTTGGCGTCGGAGAGCGGCACGAGCGGCCGTTCATTTCCTCCTCACCGCCGGTCGTGCTCAGCCACGTGGCGGCGCTGACGAACCGGATCCGGCTGTTCACCGCCGTCACCACGCTGAGCCTGCTCGACCCGGTCCGGGCCTATGAGGATTACGCGACGCTGGACCACCTGTCCGGCGGCAGGCTTGAGCTCATCATCGGGAAGGGAAACGGCTCAGCTCAGCGCGAGCTCTTCCACGTGACCGAGGCGGACCAGTGGGACCGCAACGCTGAGAGCTACGAGCTGTTCCGGCGGATCTGGCGGCAGCCCCGGCTGACCGCGTCACCCCGGTTCCGGCCGTCGCTGCAGGACGCGGAGGTGTGGCCGCGCCCGCTGCAGCAGCCGATCCGGGTCTGGCACGGCAGCGCGACCAGCAAGGCGTCGGTTGACCTCGCCGCTCGCTACGGCGACCCGCTGTTCTCCGCGAACGTGACCAACCCGATCGGGCCGTACGCCGAGCTGATCCGGTATTACCGGGAGCGCTGGGCACACTACGGGCATGACCCTGACGGCATCGCCGTCGGAGCCGGCAGCGCGGGCTACTACGCGTCGCGGACCTCGCAGGCGGCGATCGACGCCTACCGGCCGGTGTTCGAGGGCTACTTGAAGTTCCAGCAGCGACTCGGCGTGACACCGGTGTTCCCGACCCTGACGGACTTTGTCGAGCGCAGCTCCGCGCTGATCGGCAGCCCCCAGCAGGTGATCGACAAGGTGCACCGCTACCACGACCAGTTCGGGCACAGCGTGCTGCACCTGCACGCCGAGCCGAATGGGCTGACTCGCAAGCAGCATCGCGAGTCGCTGGAGCTGTTCCAGGCGGAGATCGCGCCGGTGCTGCGCCGGGAGATCCCCGATCCGCCGTGGCCGTGGGGCCCGGTAGACCCGGTGCCCGACGCTGACGCTGGCACTGTCCATGGCGCTGCCGCGGCGCACATCGCGCCCGCTCCTGTCGGCCTGACCACGACAGGCTGAGGCGGCAATACCCCATGGCCAGCACTCCGCTCGCGATCCTCGACTTGGTCCCGATCCCGTCCGGCTCGACAGCGACCGACGCGCTGCGCAACAGCATCGACCTGGCCCAGCGCGCGGAGCGCCTCGGCTACGCCCGCTACTGGTTCGCTGAGCACCACCTCAACCCCGGCGTGGCCGGCACTTCACCCGCCGTGGTGCTCGCCCTTACCGCGGCCGCCACCTCCACGATCCGGATCGGGTCGGGCGCGGTGCAGATGGGCCATCGAACGGCTATATCGACGGTCGAGGAGTTCGGCCTGATCGACGCCCTGCACCCGGGAAGGCTCGACCTCGGCCTCGGCCGCTCCGGCGGCAGGCCGCCACAGCGCGGCGAAGGGCCCGATCCGGCCACCTTCGGGGTCGTGGACGGCCGGGCGCGGACCGGGCTGCTCATCCCGCCACGGTTCTCCTACGAGGGCATCGCCCGGTCGCCGCGCTTCGCGCTGCAGCGCAAGCTGCTACAGCTGCCGCACGCGGAGCCGCAGGACTACGCGGAGCAGACCGACGACATCCTGGCCCTCCTGCGGGGCAGCTACGTCTCGCCTGACGGGCTGGCGGCGCACGCGGTGCCCGGCGAGTCCGCGCAGGTACAGGTGTGGATCCTGGGCAGCAGCGGAGGCCAGAGCGCAGAGGTCGCCGGCAAGCGCGGCCTGCGGTTTGCCGCCAACTACCACGTGAGCCCCGCGACCGTGCTCGAGGCGGTCGAGGGCTACCGGGCATGCTTCCAGCCGGGCGACATCGACGTGCCTTACGTGAGCATGTCCGCGGACGTGGTAGTCGCCGACGACGAGGCGACCGCACGGGAACTGGCGACCGGGTACGGCCTGTGGGTGCGCAGCATCCGGTCTGGCGAAGGCGCGATCGAGTTCCCCACGCCCGAGGAGGCCAGACTGCACCACTGGACGGACGAGGACCGGGCGCTGGTGGCCGACCGCGTCGACACCCAGTTCGTCGGCTCGCCCAAGCAGGTGGCGGGCAAGCTCGAGCAACTGCGCGACGCCACCGGCGCCGACGAGCTGATCGTCACCACGATCACGCACGATCACGCCGACCGGGTCCGCTCCTACGAGCTGCTCGCCCACGAGTGGAGCCGGTGGTGAGCCGGCCGGACCGCCGGCCCGCGCCCGCAGATCGGAGGAGCCAGTGACCGTCGCCGTCGTGGTGGGTAACCCCAAACCGCAGTCGCGCACCTATCAG
>JASIGS010000594.1 GCA_030052355.1 Streptosporangiaceae bacterium
CCGGCCTTGCGCAGCTGGCTGATGACCATGTCGCAGTGCTCGGGCCCGCGGGTCTCGAGGTGCAGGTTGACCTCCGCCTCGTCCACGCGCAGGTCGGCGGTGACCCGCTCGTGCACGACGTCGAGCACGTTGGCGCCGAGCGCCGCCAGCTCCATCAGCAGCGTGCCGAGCGCGCCGGGCTGGTCGGGCAGCCTGCACCGGAACGCCAGGTACCGGCCTGCCGCCGACAGCCCGTGCCGGAGCACCTTGGACAGCAGCAGCGGGTCGATGTTCCCGCCAGACAGCACGACGACAACGGGCGCCGTGAAGTCCGCGGGGCGCTCGAGGATCGCCGCGACACCGGCCGCACCGGCGGGCTCGACGACCTGCTTGGACCGCTCAAGGCAGAGCAGCAGGCCGCGGGACAGGCTCTCCTCGGACACCGTGACCACCCGCGCGCCGAGGTCGGCCAGCAGCGACACGGCCAGGCCACCAGGAGTGGCCACCGCGATCCCGTCCGCCATCGTGACGCCGGGGGGGACAGAGACCGGATGCCGGACGGCGAGCGAGGCGGGCATGGGCGCGATGGCGTCGGCCTGGACACCGATCACCTGCGTGCCCGGCAGCGCCTGGCTGGCGGCCACCGCGATGCCGGCCACGAGGCCACCGCCGCCGACCGGCACCGCGATGGTCGCCGCGCCGGGGCACTGCTCAGCGATCTCCAGCCCGATCGTGCCCTGGCCGGCGATGACGTCCGGGTGGTCGAACGGGTGGATGAAGATCGATCCGGTTTCGTCGGCCAGCTCACGGGCCCTGGCGAGCGCGTCCTCGACGCACGCGCCGTGCAGGATGACCTCTGCGCCGTAGGACTTTGTCGCCGCCACCTTGGGCAGTGGCGCCGCGGTCGGCATCACCACGGTGGCACGCGTTCCCAGCGAAGCGGCTGCCAGCGCGACACCCTGAGCGTGGTTGCCGGCGCTCGCCGCCACCACGCCACGCGCGCGCTCGGAGTCGGTCAGCCGCGCGATCCGCAGGTAGGCTCCCCGCACCTTGAACGAGCCGCCCAGTTGCAGGTTCTCGCACTTGAGGTACACCGGCCCGCCGATCAGGGCGGACAGCGCGCTCGACTCGAGCAGCGGCGTGCGCCGCACGACCGGCTGCAGCACCGCGGCGGCGGCGGCCACGTCCTCGGGCGTGACCAAGGAAGAAGCTGAACTCACGTCTGGATTGTATGGTCGCGCGGCCGGCGTCGCGCTGTCAGTCCGCGGCCCAGTAGCGGTCGGCAGCGAAGATCAGCGCGGCGGCGCCGACCAGCCCGGCGCTGTGCCCGAGCGCGGCGGGAACGACGCTGACGTCGCGGGTGAAGTCGAGCCGTGCGTGCGCCCGCAGGGCTTCCTCGAGCGGGTCGAACAGCAGCGGGCCAGCCTGCGACAGGCCGCCCCCGATCGCCACGACCTCCAGGTCACACAGGCTGGCAGCCGACGCGATGGCGATCCCGAGCGCTCGGCCCGCGCGCTGCATGGCTGCCACGCCGACCGGATGCCCGTGCGCCCCGTCGTCTGCCAGGTCCTTGGCGGTGGCATCAGCCTGGTCGGGCCGCCATCCCCTCGACTGAGCCCACCTGACGAGCCCGGGACCGCGGGCGACCGCCTCCAGGCAGCCAGTGCCGCCGCACTCGCACGGCGTCCCGTTGTCCGGCTCGACGACGACGTGACCGATGTGACCGGCGTTGCCCGAGGCCCCGTTCACGAGCCGCCCGTCGAGCACGAGCCCGCCGCCGACGCCGGTCGAGACCACGATGCCGAGCACGTCGTTCCGGCCACGGCCTGCCCCGCGCCAGTGCTCGCCCGCCACCATGCAGATCGCGTCGTTGTGGACCCGGACGGGGATGCCACCGAGCCTGCTGGCCAGCCTGCTGCGCAGCGGGAACCGCTGCCACGCGGGGATGTTCAGCGGCGAAACGACGCCAGACGGCCACTCCATCGGGCCGCCGCAGCCGCAGCCGCAGCCCGCCAGCGACCGCGGATCGGTGTCGGCACCCTCGAGCACCTTCGTGATCAGGGCGTCGAGAGTCAGCCAGAGGTGCTCAGCGTCCAGATCCGGCGGCGTCGGCACCTGCGACCAGGTGAGCACCCGGCCGGCCGGCTCAACCAGTCCGGCGGCTAGCTTGGTGCCGCCGACGTCGACCGCCAGGGCCGGGCCTGAATCCTCCATCCAGCCTCCCGAGATGCAGATGGCAGCCACCACCACATAGTGTCGAATGGTGCAGCCTATGACTCAGCGACAGCCAGCATCCGCACAGCCACCCACCTCACAGCCCCCGAAGATCAGCACGCTCGGCGAGCTTCGCGCCAGCGGACACCAGCACCGGTCGGTGAAGCAGGAGCTCAGGCAGAACCTTCTCGACCGGATGCGGTCAGGGCAGGACGCGTTCCCCGGCATCATCGGATTTGACCACACGGTGCTGCCGCACCTCGAGCGCGCCATCATCGCCGGCCACGACGTGATCCTGCTCGGCGAGCGCGGCCAGGGTAAGACCAGGCTCATCCGGACGCTGACCGGCTTGCTCGATGACTGGACGCCGACTGTCGCCGGCTGCGAAATCAACGACCACCCGTACGCCCCGGTGTGCGCGCGCTGCCTGCGGCTGGCCGCGGAGCAGGGTGACGATCTGGAAATCAGCTGGCGGCCGCGGACCGACAGGTACGGCGAGAAGCTGGCGACGCCGGACACCAGCGTCGGTGACCTCATCGGCGACATCGACCCGGTCAAGGTGGCCGAGGGCAGGACGCTCGGTGACCCGGAGACGATCCATTTCGGCCTGCTGCCGAGGACTAACCGCGGGATTTTCTGCCTGAACGAGCTGCCCGACCTCGCCGAGCGGATCCAGGTCTCGCTGCTGAACGTGCTGGAGGAGCGCGACATCGGCGTCCGCGGCTACGCGCTGCGGCTGCCGCTCGACCTGGTCCTGGTGGCCAGCGCCAACCCGGAGGACTACACCAACAGGGGCCGGATCATCACGCCGCTGAAGGACAGGTTCGGTGCCGAGATCCGCACCCACTACCCGGTGTCACTGGACGCCGAGCTGGCCCTGATCCACCAGGAGTCGCGGCTTGCCTGGCCGGGCGGTGACCCTGGCGC
>JASIGS010000595.1 GCA_030052355.1 Streptosporangiaceae bacterium
GTTCGAGGTAACCGAAGAGGCGAGCCCCGGGTGTGATGCGATCCGCTACAGCCACACCCCGGCGCTCGGCACGTTCAGCTCGGTGGTCGCCGCGAACGGTGACGTCATGGTGCCGGAGGGACGCATCAGGGCAGCGATGGCGCTGGCCGCGTCGGCGCGGACGGGGTCGGGCGCGGGCAGGCCGGGTGGCGATGCCGAACTGGGCAGCCTCCGGGACTTGCACGGTCCCCGGCACCCGGCGCTTGGCGGGTCGCTGGAGGCCGAGCTGTCGCTGCTGCTCGGCCAGCCGTGGGACGACGAGCTCGAGCCGTTCCGGCGGGCGGCCGCGGGTGCTCCGGTGCGCTGGCTGAACGCGACCGGCTGACCCCGCCCGATGATCGTGCCAGGGCTCGGCACGCGGCGATCCGCCCGGATTGCCGGTAATGTGAATAAGGCGCAGAGGCCCCGCGCGGGCGCACGCGCAGCCGGACCGCGCAGCATCCAACGATCACTTCGGATTCCGTTGTCCCGCCAGCCGTACGCGTATGCGCGGTTTTTGACATCACGTCGAGTAGCGGTTTAAATACACCGAGTTCACTGACACGGTGGCGACGTGCGGCCCCCCAGCCGCCAGTACATATGCGCGCAGGCAGTTGGCTTAGCCATGCCTGCACACGATTGCACTGCGTCACAAGCGCGGTACAAATCGGGACGAACGTCGCCTGAACGAGGAGGGCGACACTGCGATGCCTGTCAGCGCCGAGGAACGTGAGCACCATCTGATCTTCGAACGCGAGCTGGCCTGCTGCCAGAAGGACCTGTACCCGGCCGCGCTTCGCATGACCCGAAATGCCAGCGACGCCGAGGACCTGGTCCAGGAGAGCATGGCCCGCGCGTATGCCGGGCTGCGCCACTTCACGCCGGGCACGAACGCCAGGGCGTGGCTGTTCCGCATCCTGGCGAATACGTTCGTCAACAGCTACCGCAAGCGCCAGCGCGAGCCTGTCCACGTGCTGAGCGGAGAGTTCGACGCGCTAGCGGCGGGAGCAGCGGCGTACAAGGCGAGCATGGCGCCGTCGGCCGAGTCCGAGGTGCTCGGCCGGTTCGCGTTCTCCGAGGTGCGGCAGGCCATCGCCGAGCTGCCCGACTGCTACCAGGCGACGGTCTACCTCGCAGACGTCGAGGGATACCCGTACAGCGAGATCGCGGAGATGCTCGGCGTGCCGATAGGCACGGTGATGTCACGGCTGCACCGGGCGCGCCGTGCGCTGCGCAAGCGCCTGGCCGGATACCGACCGCAGGCGGCGGCGCAGGTCAGCGAGACAGTTACTGAATCAGTGAACTTCTAGCGAAGTTTTCACTGATTCCGAAGAGCGAGCACCTTACGGATCCGGAAACGCCTCCGGAAACGCGGCGGGACCGCAGTGTTGCGCGGTCCCGCCGCGACCGCAGGCGCGGCGAAGTACCGAACCGCCGCCGGGCGGCGCGAGTGCGATGCGCGGCTGCCGACCTCCGGGCGGACAAAACCGCTATAGTGCGGCGCAGGCTGGCGAACCAGCCGACCAGGCCATTGGCGGCCGTTGGCCCGGACCCTCTGCGGATGGAGCCCGAATGTTCGAGACGGTAGTGGTGGGGGCGGACGCGTCGGACACGGCGGCCGAGGCCGTGCGGCAGGCGATCGAGCTGGTCAAGCTCACCGGCGGGCGACTGCACATCGTGTCCGCTTACACGCCGCATCAGTTCAGCACCAGCGGCGGCGAGGAGAGCAGCCTGGGCACCGGGGACCTGGCCGAGTCCGTGCTGGCTGATCACGGGTCGCGGGCGAGGGCGGCCGGGATCGAGGCTGAGGTCCACGCGAAGAGCGGCCCGCCCGCCGAGGCGATCGTCGAGGTGGCCACCGAGGTCAACGCGGACCTGATCGTCGTCGGCAACAAGGGCATGATCGGCATGCGACGCGTGCTGGGCAGCGTCCCGAACTCCGTAGCGCACCACGCGCCGTGCTCGGTGCTGATCGCCAACACCACTTCATAACGGCCGGTTGTCCGACCTTCCTGGGATACTGGCTGTGTGCTAGACACTGCGCGCACCAGGCTCGTGGGGCGGACGGCCGAGCTCGGCCGGATGCGCGAGCTGCTCAGCGACGCCGAGGTGGGGCGGCCGGTGGTGCTGCTGGTGAGCGGCGATGCCGGGGTCGGCAAGACCAGGCTGCTCACCGAGTTCGCTGGCGTGGCAGCCGGGCGCGGGTTCACGGTCCTGTCCGGTCGCTGCGCCGAGCTGACCGACACGGTCCCGTACCTGCCGCTCGCCGACGCCTTGCGGCACGCGGCCCGCGGGCCGCGCGCGGACGGGCCGCTCGCCGAGGCGGTCGCCTCGCGTCCCGTGCTGGCGCGCCTGCTGCCCGACAGGGAGCTGGCCAGGCAGCCTGGCGACTTGCCGGGCGTGGCACAGCAACAGCTGTTCGGAGCGGTGCTCGGGATGCTGACCGAGCTGGCTGACGCGCACCCGGTCCTGCTGGTGCTCGAGGACCTGCACTGGGCCGACCGGTCCACCCGAGACCTGGTGACGTTCCTGAGCCGGGTGCTGCGCAGCGAGCGGATCGCGGTCGTGCTCAGCTACCGGACCGACGACATGCATCGCAGCCATCCGCTGCGGCCGGTGGTGGCGGAGCTGCTGCGGCTGCCAGGCGTCAGCGCCATCACGGTAGGCCCGCTCGAGCCCGTGGCCATGGCCGAGCACCTCAGGCAGCTGTCCGCCGGGCAGCTGGACGCCGCTGCCATCGACAGGGTGATCGAGCGCGCCGAGGGCAACCCGTACTTCGCCGAGGAGCTGCTCGCCACGTCGTCGGCGGGGACGGAGCTGCCGGCCGGGCTCGCCGATGTCCTGCTCGCGCGCACCGTGCACCTGTCCGCCGCCGCGCAGCAGGTACTGCGGACGGCGGCGGTGGCCGGCCGTCGGATCGACGACGAGCTGGTCAGGCGGGCGTCGGGACTGGCGGACGAGGACTACGAGGATGGCGTCAGGGAGTCGATCGCGCGGCAGCTGCTCGTCCCCGACGGCGCCGACGGCCTCGCGTTCCGGCACGCGCTGCTACGCGAGGCGATCTACAACGACCTGCTGCCCGGTGAGCGGACGCGGCTGCACGCCAGGCTGGCCGAGCTGCTGGCCGACGAGCGGCGGCTCGCCGAGGTGCCCGGCTCGGCGGCCGAGCTCGCGCTGCACTCGCTGGCCAGTCACGACGTCCCCGGCGCGTTCGCCGCGTCGGTGCAAGCTGGCCGCGAGGCAGAGCGGCTGGCGGCGCCGGCCGAGGCGCACCGGCACTACGAGCAGGCGCTGTCGCTGTGGGACCGGGCCGGTGAGCCGGAGAAGCTGGCCGGCATGGAGCGCGGGAAGCTGGCGTTCAAGTCCGCGCTGACCGCGGCGGAGAGCGGCGACTTCGGGCAGGCGGTCAAGCAGTTGCGGCAGCTCGTGCGGTTCCTGAACCAGGACGGCGAGCCCGACCTGCGGCTGCT
>JASIGS010000596.1 GCA_030052355.1 Streptosporangiaceae bacterium
TTCGCCATGGCCAGGCAATGGGAGGAGTCCGGCAAGCTCGCCCTTGTCGGCATGGGGGTCGAGCCGGGGCTGTCCGACGTGTTCGCCCGCTACGCCGCGGACGAGCTTTTCGGCGAGATCAACGAGATCGGGGTCAGGGACGGCGCGAACCTCGAGGTCGCTGGCTACGACTTCGCACCCACGTTCTCCATCTGGACGACGATCGAGGAGTGCCTGAACCCGCCGGTGGTCTGGGAAGCGGACAAGGGCTGGTTCACCACCGAGCCGTTCAGCGAGCCGGAGACGTTCACCTTCCCGGCGGGCATCGGCCCGGTCGAGTGCGTGAACGTCGAGCACGAGGAGGTCCTGCTCGTCCCGCGCTGGGTCGAGGCGAAGCGGGTTACTTTCAAGTACGGCCTCGGCGATGAGTTCATCGGCGTGCTGCAGACCCTGCACAAGCTCGGACTCGACAAGACCGACCCGGTCGACGTGGGGGGCGCCAGGGTGTCTCCGCGGGACGTGGTGGCCGCCTGCCTGCCGGACCCGGCCACCATCGGCGACCAGATGTCGGGCGTGACCTGCGCGGGCACCTGGGTCACCGGGACGGGCAAAGACGGCCAGCCCCGGGAGGTCTACCTGTACCACGTCGTCGACAACGCCTGGTCGATGGCCGAGTACGGATCCCAGGCAGTTGTCTGGCAGACCGCGATCAACCCGGTCATCGCGCTAGAGCTGATCGACTCCGGCGCCTGGTCCGGCACCGGCATCCTTGGACCCGAGGCGCTTCCAGCCGGCCCGTTCCTCGACATGCTCGGTGAATCCGGATCACCGTGGGCTTCCGAGGAGCGCACGCCAGCATAAACCCATCAGTTTGATAGGAAACGGGAGATCACGTGGCGACCGACCTTCAGAACTTCATCGGCGGGCAGTGGACCGACCTGTGCTACGACAACCGGGCTGACCTGGTCGACCCCAGCACGGGCGAGGTGTTCGCGACGGCGCCGGTGTCCGGTCAGGCCGAGGTGGACGCGGCCTGCGCGTCGGCGGCCGAGGCGTTCCCGGCCTGGCGCGACGCGACGCCCGCCGAGCGGAGCCTGGCCCTGCTGCGCATCGCGGACGAGCTGGAGCGGCGGGCCGACGAGTTCGTCAAGGCCGAGGCCCAGAACACCGGTAAGCCGATCGCGCTGACCGCATCGGAGGAGATCCCGCCGATGGTGGACCAGATCCGGTTCTTCGCCGGCGCGGCCCGGATGCTGGAGGGCCGCTCGGCCGGAGAGTACATGTCCGGGTTCACCTCCTTCATCCGGCGTGAGCCGGTCGGCGTGTGCGCGGCGGTGACGCCGTGGAACTACCCGATGATGATGGCGGTCTGGAAGTGGGCGCCCGCGCTGGCGGCCGGGAACACGATGGTGCTCAAGCCGTCCGACACCACGCCGGTCACCACGCTGCTGCTGGCCGAGCTGATCGCCGAGTTCGTGCCCGCCGGGGTGCTCAACGTGATCTGCGGTGACCGGGACACCGGCCGGGCGCTGGTCTCCCACAAGGTGCCGCAGATGGTGTCGATCACCGGTTCGGTGCGGGCCGGACGCGAGGTCGCCACCGCTGCTGCCGCCGACCTGAAGCGCGTCCACCTGGAACTGGGCGGCAAGGCGCCGGTCATCGTGTTCGACGACGCCGATCCGGCCAAGGCGGCCGAGGCGATAGCGATCGCCGGGTACTTCAACGCGGGCCAGGACTGCACGGCGGCGACCCGCGTGCTGACCGGACCGTCCATCCACGCCGACTTCGTGGCCGCGCTCTCGGAGCAGGCAGCCGCGCAGGTAACCGCTGGCCCGGACAACCCGGACGCGACCTACGGGCCGCTGAACAACGCCAACCAGCTGGAGCGGGTGTCCGGCTTCATCGCCAGGCTGCCCGACCACGCGGAGATCGTCGCGGGCGGGAAGCAGGCGGGGTCACGCGGTTACTTCTACGAGGCCAGCGTCGTGGACGGCCTGCACCAGGACGACGAGATCATCCAGAACGAGGTGTTCGGCCCGGTCATCACCGTGCAGCAGTTCAGCGACGAGGACGAGGCGCTGCGGTGGGCGAATGGGACCGAGTACGGGCTGGCATCCTCGGTGTGGACCACGGACCACGGCCGCGCCATGCGGATGGCCCGCGCGCTGGATTTCGGCTGCGTCTGGATCAACACCCACATACCGTTGGTCGCCGAGATGCCGCACGGCGGCTTCAAGCACTCCGGCTACGGCAAGGACCTGTCCATGTACGGGTTCGATGACTACACCCGGATCAAGCACGTCATGTCCGCCCTGGACTAAAAGGTATTAAACCTGGCTTTCTGTGCGAGCAGGCGCGGCGCTTCCTGCGCTCGTGGTGGCATCCGGGCGACACCCTGACAGTTGCGCGGCGTTTCGTGTCCGTATTAGGCGTATTTGCGCCAGTGGAACCGTCAGGGTGTCGTCCTTCAAGCGCCATGAGGCCGCAATCGGCTAGCGGCGGCCACTGGCGAACACTGCCACGGCCAATGCGACCACGGCGACCATGACGATCGTGGCGGAGATCAGCCGCAGCCGGCCGGCGGAGTGCCCCGCGTGTGCGTCTGGACGGGCTAGAGCGCCGAGCACGTAGACCACCGGAGTCATGGCCAGGACCACCAAGCCTGGGATCACGCTGGTCTTCAGGATGATCCCGCCGACCGCGCCGAAGGCGAGCGCGGTACGTGCCCAGGCCATCCGGGTGCGCTCGGCGGCCAGGCTGGGATCCCGCGCAGGATCCGGTCGCGCAGGATCCGGCCGCGCCGGATCCGGGCGCGCAGGATCCGGTTCAGCTGGTCCGCGAGGCGCCAACGTGATCCCCTGCCCGAGTCCTACCTGGTCGCCGACACGAGCGCGACGACGGCAGCCGCGGCTGCCACGATCGCGATGGTCGCGGCGAGGATGAGCGGCAGGGCGGAGCGAGGCAACGGGTCGCCACGCCGCAGCGCCGCCTGGGTGCGGGTCCACTCGCGGTACGCCTGCGCCGCCGTGATGGCGCCGAGCACGATGAGCGGCAGGCCGATGACGTGGCG
>JASIGS010000597.1 GCA_030052355.1 Streptosporangiaceae bacterium
GCGAGGGCGCGGATGGCCTGCTCCGTGACCTGTTCCCAGCCCTTGCCGCGGTGCGACCCCGGCTGGCCTGGCTGCACGGTGAGCACCCTGTTGAGCAGCATGACGCCGCGCTCGCTCCACGGCGACAGGTCGCCCGTGGACGGCCGCGGGTGGCCGAGGTCGGCGGTGTACTCCTTGAAGATGTTCACCAGGCTGCCCGGCAGCCTGCGCACATCGGGCGCGACCGAGAAGCTGAGCCCGACGGGATGCCCGGGTGTCGGATACGGGTCCTGGCCGACGATCAGCACCCGGACGTCTGCCAGCGGCTGCCGGAACGCGCGCAGGATGTTGCTGCCCGCGGGCAGGTAGCTGCGTCCGGCGGCGATCTCGGCGCGCAGGAACTCGCCCATCTGGGTGATACGGGGCTCGACGGGCTGCAGCGCCTCGGCCCAGTCCGGGGCTACCAGCTCGCTGAGAGGGCGTGCCGCCATGACAGCCCACTGTAGGCCAGGACGGCCGGCCAGATGAAAGGCTTCCGTCGAGCCGATCCCGGGTGAGTCGCGCTCAGCCCAGTCAGCGTCACGCGGGTGCCGGTGAGACGACCTCGAGCAGGCGCGACGCGTCGCGCTCGAGCGCGGCGGCCGCGGAGGAGTCGCCGCACAGGTAAGCGTTCAGCGCTCGCCGGAACAGCCCGTCGAAGACCGCGTAGGTAGCGCCGGATGGCAGCAGGATCTGAGTCTTGGCAAGGTCGGCATACGAGCTGACGACCCGCCAGATCATCCGCTCAAGGCTCTGGTCGATGTCGGTCACGTCGGCAAGGTACCGGTCGTCGAACTGGCTGTAGTTGCGCAGGTCATACCAGAGCCTGTGCTTCAGCCCGTCCTCCCGTAACGTCGCGGCCATCAGCGCCCCGAACGATCGCTTGAACTGGGCAGGAGAGGCCGCGGTCGCGACCACGCCGTCGTACCTCTTCACGCACTCGGCCTTGTACTGCCGCACGCAGCAGGAGATCAGCTCGATCTTGTTGGCGAAGTAGTAGTGCAGGACTCCGTGCGAGAACGCCGAGTTCTGCGCGATTTCGCGCAGGCTGGTGCGGGCCATGCCCAGCTGGGCCAGCGTCTGGAGCGCTGCCGCCGCAAGCTCCGCCCGCCGCTCGGCGAATTTGTCGATCTTGCGCCGCGCGACCCTGTCCTCGTTCCGCCCTGTTGCCTCCGCCACTGATGCCCCCCAGCCCATCCCCGTCGCTCTCGCGGGGACCGGCTGCGCCGAGACGGCGCTGCACAGAGTGTAAACCCGCCTTCGCCGGGTGGCGCCAGCCGCGATTCTTCCGGCCGGAAACATGAGCTCTTACTGGACGAACGTCAAAAGTTTGCTTGACAGTCGTCAAGCACGCGTCGGAGGCTATTGCTGCTCTGCATTTTGCCAAAGGCAAATCTCGCTTGCGCGGTGTTCGCGGGAGGAGCCGGCCGGCGCTTGCTACGGAAAGGGTTGGTTCATGACCGTGGATGGGCCCGCAGGCTCTCGTGGTGCGGGCTGCGCTGGGCGCACGACAGACGAGTAGCCAGCTATGCTCACGTGCCGCTCCATGCTGCTGTCTGATTACCTGGACCGCGGCGCGTCGCTGAACCCGTCGGCCCCCTGCCTGACCATGCCGGGAAGGGCGCGGAGCTATCGCGACGTGCAGCGGCTGTCGTGGCTGGTCGGCCGGGCGCTCGCGAGGTCGGGTATCCGGCCCGGCGACAAGGCCGCGATTCTGTCCGGGAACGACCCTGTCGCGTTCAGCTGCGTGTTCGGCATCTCGCGCGCCGGGGCGATCTGGTGCCCGGTCGATCCGCACAACGAGCCCGAGCGCACCGCCAAGGTGCTTGACCACATCGACTGCTCCTGCCTGATCTTCTCCAGTGCGTTCGCTCCGCTCGTCCGACGCATAGCTGGCGAGCTTCCGAAGCTCCGCTTGCTTGTCTGCGTGGACGCCGATCCCGGGGCTGCGCCCGATCCGCCGACGGCCGTTCCGTTGCGGCAGTGGCTGGCCGGCCTCGACGACGGGCCGTTCGAGGCCGACCCGGTCAGTGACGTGGCAGCCATCATGGGCGCCGGAACCGGTAAGTGCGACGCCAAGGGCGTCGTGCTGACGCGCGACAACGTCGAGACGATGTCGGCAGCGACGCTGACCAGCTATCCGTTCGGGGACCGGCCCGTATTCATGCCGATCACGCCGCTGACGCGCGGGCTGGCCATGTTCACCTTCCCGGTTCTGGCCCTGGGCGGCGAGATAGCGCTGCTGCCCGAGTTCGAGGTGACCGACTTCCTGGCTGCCATCGGGCAGCGCCAGGTCACGCACACCTTCTTGCCGTCGTCTCTGTTCAGCATCCTGCTGGACCACCCTGCCCTGCGCAGTGCCGAGCTGTCCTCGCTGCGGTGCGTCTGGTACGACGGCGGCGACGCGATACCGGTGGGGAGGCTGGCGGAGGCCATCGCCAGGATAGGGCCCGTGCTTGGCCAGCTGCACGGCCAGCCAGAGGTGATGGTGATATCCGGGCTGGAGCCGCGAGATCACTTCCGTCCGGACGGCACGCTGGCCGTCGAGCGCCTGGCGTCGGCGGGCCGCCCGACCGAGCCGACGACCGTGGCAATCATGGACCCGGAGGGCAGGCTGCTGGCGGCCGGCGAACGGGGCGAGATCGTCACGCGCGGCCCGCTGGTGATGGCCGGGTACTACGCGGACCCGGCGGGATCGGCGGCGGCGGTGCGCTACGGCTGGTACCACACGGGAGAATCCGGCTACCTCGACGCCGACAACTACCTGTACGTGGTGCAGCGGGCCAGGGACTTAATCGCCACTGGCCGGTTCAACGTGTACTCCGCGGAAGTGGAGCGTGCGCTGTTGCTGCATCCGGCCGTCCGCAGTTGCACGGTCATGGCTGCGCCGGACGTTATGTGGGGCGGCCGCGTGACCGCCGTCATCCAGGCCAGGCCGGGCTTCCGGCTGGCCGGCGCTGACCTGCGCGCGTTCTTGAGGGAACGACTCGGCATCCGGGCACCGAGTCGGGTCGAGGTCTGGTCGGGCAAGCGACAGCCAAGACTTGCCAGGGTGCTCAGGTGCCAGGTGAGGTCACACTGGCCCAGCAGGACAGCTGGCTGAGGCGTCAGCTTCGAAGGCCGGCGGTCACCCGCCGGCGTGTGCCGCGTCCCTGGCTGACTTCCAGGCGCCGGTGCGCGCCTCGATGTAGTTCTCGTAGTCGGCCGGGCTGTTGCGGTCTGGCAGCACCGGCGTCGCCGCCAGGTGCTCAGCCGGGGCCGGCAGGCTGGCCGCCATCTGCGCCTGCAGCTGCACGATGTGCGACACCGTACCGGCTGCGGGGTTGGCGCCCGACGAGACGGGAGCCACCACGCCCGCCAGCGGGTCATCGGTCCTCGGGGTCGTCAGCGTCAGCACGTTGCCCAGGTCGGGGGCGGCCGCGTCCCGTGCGGTGAGCGCCGGCAGGCCCCAGCGCACCTCGATGGTCTTGAGCACGGAGGTGTGGTCTATCGGCATGGTGCCGGCGGGCACGTTGAAGATGGTGCCTTCCGCGATGAGCGGGGAGACCAGCACCGCGGGCACGCGAAGGCCGAACCGCGTGAAGTCGAAGCCGTACTCGCCGACGCTGCTGTCGGGTGGCACCGCGTTCGTCGGCGGCGCCACGTGGTCGTAACACCCGCCGTGCTCGTCGTAGGTGATGATGAGCAGGGTCTGGTTCCAGCCCGGGCCGCTACGCACCGCCTCGTACACCTGCTGAATGAACAGCTCGCCGAGCGCGACGTCGTAGTTGGGGTGCTGGCTGTTGCCGTCCGAACCCCAGCTCGGCTCCACGAAGCTGTACTGCGCGAGCGTCCCGGCCGCGGCGTCCGACTGGAAGTCGGTGAAGTGCCCGAAGTTGGTGTCCGGCGCGCTCAGCGTGTCCGGGAAGGCGCCCCTGGTCAGCGGCTCGTCCTTGTACCCGTAGATCTTCCAGGTCAGGTTGTGCGCGGTCATCAGCCCGTAGATGCTCTGCACGGTGTATGACGTCGTGCTGTCGCTGAGATGACCCTGGCTGGTAGCCGCGTTGGCGAAGGCCCGGTTCGGCATCGTGTCGGTCGGTATCGGGCTGAACCAGTGGTCGCACACCGCGAACCCCCTGGCCAGGCCCGACAGCACGGGCAGCGCCGAGGGCGGGAACACGCCCATGACGTTCGAGGCAGTCGTCCCCGCCAGCGCGCCAAGCCCGGTGTCCTGGTCGAAGCTGATGGCCGCCGCGAAGTTCGTGACGAAGCCGTCGTTGGTAGCAATCGGCGGGTTGGGCGCCTTGCTGGTGCCGAACAGCTGGGTGTTGGCGTTCGCGTACCCCTCGCCCGGATCGGCGCCGGGCATGAAATAAGCGCCGGCCTGGCTCGCGTCGATCTGGTAAACGGTCACCGCCGTGCCGCTCGCGTCTTTGTTGGACTCGGTCCCGAGCAGGCCCTCGAATGGCTGGCCGTTCGGTCCTTGCTTGCCGGTGTAGAGGAAGCCGAGCATGTGGTCGAACGAGCGGTTCTCCAGCATGACGTGCACGATGTGCTGGATGGAGTCGAGTTGATTGGTTGGCATGGCCAAATGGTCGCCGATTGGCTGGCTTCAACTCAACGGGACGGCATCACCTAGATCGGCACTATCTGAAAGCCGGCGGTCAGCTGACCCGCGGGACGACTACCGTCCAGTGCTTGCCGCCGTCGCTGGTGTGCCACAGCGCGATCCGCTCGTTGGCGTTGGCGTCGTTGCCGGTCACGATGCCGTCCCTGGTGCCGAAGAACAGGACCTGCCCCGTGCCGCCGGAGTCGTTGGCGGTCACCCCGCTGACAGCTTGCCACTTCGCGCCGCCGTCCCGGGTCACTGTCAGCTGGCTCCGGTCGCCCACCAGGTAGACGGTGCTGGCGGAGACCGCGTCGATCTGGCCGAGGTATCCGTTTGTCAGGGTGATTCTGCAGAACAGCTGGCCGTTCGGGCAGCCGTGCAGCGCCCAGGTGCGGCCGCCGTTCGCGGACCGGGCGGCGACCTTGGTCTGCAAGCCGACACCGGGCTCTCCGGCGCAGACGGCGAACAGTGTCCCGCTTGACGCGACCGAGGCCGCCGCGTACCAGCCCGCCGGTCGGCCGCACGGCAGTTGCCGCGCAGACCAGGTACGCCCGGAGTTCGCCGTGTACCAGAGCGGCTCGATCCCGCGCGTTCCCTGCGGATCGCTGAGCAGGTAGCCGCTCGACGGGCCGGTGCGGATCAGCCAGGTCTGGCCGTAGCTGAAAGAAATGTTCTCCCCGCTTTCGAGCGGAACCGTGGCCTTGGCGGGAACGGCCGCGGTGTGCCACGTCCGGCCGCCGTTAGCGGACTGCAGCAGCGTCAGCTTGCACGCAGACGTCGCGGCCGGGGAGTGCGGGCAGACCGCCTCGACCATCCAGACCGACGTACCGATGGCTTCGACCGACAGCACCCTGCCGGGCTGCGCGCTGCGTGCCCAGGTTTTGCCGCCGTCATGGGTCACGAACAGGTCAGGGTCGTAGACGAAGCCGTCGCCGTGCCCGTCTACCGCGAGCTGCGCGGCCGGGCTCGAGTCGGCGCAGTTGTAAGACAGGACCTTGGCGGGATGGCCGTATACGGCGCCACCGTCGGTCGTCGAGGCGGCTAGTTCCTCGTATCGGCCGCCGGTCACGGCGGTGAACAGGGCGTAGCCGCGCTCCGGCGTGGTGAACGCCACCGAGCCGAGCTCCGGCGCGCTGTTGGGGCAGGTTACGGGTGGCGGCGTGACGCTGGCCGCCGATGACGCCGCCCTGGCTGATGTGTGAACCGCGGCGGTGCTCGCGCCCGTGGTCACGTGGCCGGGTGCGGTGGATGCGCTCGCGGCGAGCGCACCTGTCGCGGCCAGCGCGATCGCCGCCGCGCTCAAGGCGGCCGCTAAGGCAATGAGGGACACAATCGTCTTGCGCATCTCCGGCTCCAAGTCGCTGCCGATCGCTGCCGGGTACAGGCTGACCCGGACAACGGTTATGACTACTGGCAGGACGGCTTGGTTGCGGTGCGCTGGCTGGCGCGACCCACTCGGGTCAGTGGCCGCCAGCGATCGCCGGCACCCCCGCGGCCGCCGTCACCCGCTCGGCTGTACCGAGTGCCTGCGCCGCCCGGCGTGCCCACCCCGCTAGCAGCCGGCCCGGTTCCGGGTCCGACTCGGAAACCACGAGCCCGGCCGCCGGCAGCCTGGCGCCGAGCTCGGCGAGCAGCGACCGTAGTTGCCTCTCGGCCGCTGCGGCGTCGTGCGGCGAGTCCGTGATCACGAGCGGTAGCGCGGCGGCTCCCCGCAGCGCGCCGGGCGGCAGCCTGTCGCAGAACACCTTGAGCAGGCCGCTGTAGCTGGCGTGCAGCACCGGGCTGGCGACAAGCAGCAGGTCCGCCAGCATCACCTGATCGAGAGCGTCCTCGACCGCCGCGCACGGCTCGGGCAGCAGCAGCCGCCTGGACACGACCGGCAGGTCGATCACCTCGTAGCGATCGGCCTGCCAGATAGCGGCCGTCAGTTCGCCGGCCGCGGAGGTCGCCACCGCGAGCGTCCGCGATCCGGGTTTAGGGTCCGCGACGATGACCGTGAACCTCACAGGTTGCTCCAGCATCCGCCCTGCCTTTCTGGGAACGACTTTCCTCCGCCTCTCCTCGTCGTCGGCTGACAGCTCAGACGCTCGCCAGCGACCGCCTCGCACCGTCGGGGGCGAAGAAGGCGCCACGCCTGCGCAGTTCGGGTAGCACGCCTTCCCCGAACCAGTAGGCCTCCTCGAGGTGCGGATAACCGGACATGATGAACTCGTCGATGCCGAGCTCGGCGTACTCCTCGATGCGGTCTGCGACCTCGGTGTGACTGCCGACCAGCGCGGTCCCGGCGCCGGCCCGGACCAGCCCGATCCCGGCCCACAGGTTCGGGTAGATCTCCAGATCGGACGCCGCGCCGCCGGCGCGGAACCTCTCGTGCAGGCTGACCATCCGCTGCTGGCCGACGGACGACGACTTGGCCAGCGTCAGCTGTGAGTTGGCGATCTCGTCGGGGGTCAGGTCGGCCAGGATCTTGTCGGCTTCCGCCCATGCCTCGCTGGCGGTGTCGCGGGTGATCACGTGCAGCCTGATCCCGAACCGCAGCGTGCGGCCAGCGGCGTCGGCTAGCTCGCGCATCCAGGCGATCTTGGCAGCCACGTCGGCGGGCGGCTCGCCCCAGGTCAGGTACACGTCCACGTACCTGGCCGCGACCGGGCCGGCCGCCTGCGATGAGCCGCCGAAGTAGATGTCGGGAACGGGCCGGGGCGGGCTGAGGACGGTCGCGCCCTCGACCTTGTAGTGGTCGCCCGAGAAGTCGTAGGGCTGGCCGCTCCAGGCACCGCGGACGATGTCGAGGAACTCGGCGGTCCTGGCGTACCGCTCGTCGTGCGACAGGAAGTCGCCGAACCTGCGCTGCTCGGATTCCTCACCGCCGGTGACGACGTTGAGCAGCAGCCGGCCGCCGGAGATCCGCTGGTAGCTGGCGGCCATCTGGGCCGCAAGCGTGGGCGAGAGGAACCCAGGCCGGAA
>JASIGS010000598.1 GCA_030052355.1 Streptosporangiaceae bacterium
GACGCGATGTTGTCCGGCAGCAGGCCCACCGTGTAACCGGCGTAGTTGGCCTTCTCCGCCTCCAGCATGTTCAGGAAGAAGATCAGGTCCTTGGCGTCAACGGTCTCGCCGTTGGACCACTTCCAGCCCTTGAAGTTGATCACGATGGTCTTGCCGCCGTCGCTGTAGATCGGCGCATCGGCCGGGGACAGCGCGTAGTTGACCGTGATCGAGTCGTTGTTCCCGCCGAACATGTACAGCGACCGGTACATGAGTTCTTCGAAGTCCGAGTAGTTGGCCACGCTGTAGCACGCCGTCGTCTCCATGACGAAGATACAGTTCGCGCCCGTGCCTGTGATGTTGGGCAGCGTGGCCACCGCGCCTGTGACAGAGGTCGAAGACGAGCTACTGGTGGTGGTGGTAGCGCTGGAACCGCACCCTGCGGCCAGCAACGCCACGGCGGCTATCGCCGCGACACCTCCCGCGACGCTCACTTTGCGTCTGCGACTGAACATTTGCACTCCCTTGCGACAAGGCACTGGCTGGCGCACCTGGCTTACTTCCGAAGGTGGGTCACCAGCGGATCTGAGGGGTCGGCGTTACGGACCAGCCAGTGCTTCGCAGCGCTGGCCCGGCCGCACGGGCCGAGGCGAGTGCGAACGCGCGTCTACGCGCTCGCAGGTTACTGATACTCCGCAAGTTCCGGTCCGACCGCTCCGGCAGGTTACGCGGGCAATGCCGCCAGCCTTCCGCTGCCGGCGTGCCACCTCCCGGGCGGCGTCCGATCAGATGTTCCGCCTTTCTCGTCCACTGGCTAAGTCCTCGTGATCGGGGGCAGAGATCCGAAGACGGAGTCAGCCCATTCCCTGCCATGCGGGAAGCGCGACCCTGGCGCCAATCTTGCACGGATCGTGTTACGAGAGCGTCACAAAAGAGCAGCAAAGCAGGCGTGCCAGGCGACTACGCTCCGTGGCCGCAACAGGTGGCTATGGTTTGCTCGTAACGCCCTCAAGGAGCGACCCGGCGGAAGGACGAATTGCCATCAGCGGGTCACCAGGAACCCCGCCCAGTCCGCCCGGCCAGGCCGGCCAGGCGGACCCGGCCAGGCGGCTTGCCCACCTCGACACCTGCGCGATCAGCGACGCGCTCGACGCCTGCGGGATCCGCGGCTACGTCGACTGCCTGGTGCCGATGTGGGCGGGAGCTCGCGTCGTGGGCAGGGCGGTCACCGCGAAACTGGCCGTGGGCCCGGCGCCAGCGGGCGCGCCGAGGATCCACCTGGGCGCGCGGGCCATCGAGGCAGCCCGGCCCGGCGAGGTCATCGTGGTCGACAACGACGGCAGGGTGGGCATGGGGTCCTGGGGCGGGCTGCTCTCGCTGGCCGCCTCGCTGCGAGGGGTGGCAGGGGTGATCACCGATGGCGCTTGCCGTGACGTCGATGAAGCCCGGCAGATGCGCTTCCCCGTCTTCGCTCGCCGCGGCGCCGCGCCGACCGCACGCGGCCGCGTGCACGAGGTGTCGTGCAACGAGCCTGTCACGCTGGCCGGCGTGCCGGTCTGCCCCGGCGACATCGTGATGGCCGACGGCAGCGGCGTCGTGGTCATCCCGGCCGCCGACGCCAGCCGCGTGGCGCGAGCCGCGGAACGGATAGCCGGGCGCGAGGCGGCGATGGCCGCGAGGCTGCGTGCCGGCGTCCCGGTGACTGAGGTTCTTGGCGAGTCGTACGAGGACATGCTGGACTAGGGGATACAGCGCGAAGTCGGGCCAGTACCGGGGTGCACTCGGTAGGGTGTAGACCGGCTTATCCGGCATCGTGAGGGGATAGGACGTGGCAGACGGATCGAACGCCCGGCCCACGCTCGCCGCCAGGCGGCCCGTCCTCGCTGGCCAGGCACTCGCGGTCGTCCCGTAGGCTTGCCACGATGGCCGATCACCTGGAGTTGCCAAGACCGCTGCTGTTGCTGCGCACCATGGGCTGGAACCTGGCCGAGGCGGTCGGGTTTCCCATCGCGGCGTTCGCCGTCGCTGACTGGCTGGACGGCCGCGACGCGGGCCTCATCTGCGGCGTGGCGGCCGTCTGGATAACGGCCATCATCCGCAAGCTCGCGACCGGATCGGTCCCTGGCCTGCTGATCATCACGGCGGTAGTGCTCACGCTGCAGTCGGCGGCCGCCATCGCGACCGGGAACCTGGAGATCTTCCTGTGGCACTTCCCGTTCGCGAACCTCTGCCTGTGCGTCCTTTTCGCCCGGACGGCCAGCGGCCCCAATCCGCTGTGCGCCCAGCTTGCCGCCGAGATGATCTGCCTGCGGCAGCCGACCACCTATCAGCCTGGCCTGCACCGCTTCTTCCAGGGCGCGACCTGGCTGTGGGCGGGGGTGTTCCTGATGCTCGCGGTATGCCTGGGAGTCCTGCTGGCCACCGAGCCTGTCCCCGTCTTCCTGGTGCTCACGACCGTCGCCACGGTCGCGATCATCTGCGTCGGGATCGGCGCATCCGTCCTGTGGCTGAGGTTGGTGCTGCGCAGGCTCGGACTCAGCCTCAGGTTCGCCGCTGCCTGATAACCGGCCCCTAACCGGCTAGCAGCGGCAGGTGGGGTCTGACGGCCACTCCTCCTCGCGGGCTTCTGCCCGGTCAAGGTCACCCCGGTCGGCCGGCTCGGCGCCGGCGCCACGCGCCCCGTGCCGAAGCACCAGCGCGACCACGAACGGCCAGCAAGTCTGGATCCCGGAGTCCAGCCGCTCGGCGAGACCCAGGTCCTTGCCTCCCCTGGCCTCCAGGAGGACCCATGCGAGCAGGCCAACGAACAGCACGCTCACCGCGATGGACGGGCGCGGCGACAGGACCAGCGGCCGGTCCTGCAAGCGCCACCCGGCTACCGCGGGCCAGATCGCGATCGTTATCCCCCCGAGGGTCGTCCACGCCAGGTGGGCAGCTGTCGGGCCGGAGGACGGCTCCGGCGAGGCGGCGATCCCGGCGCTGCACATTCCGGCGACGATCAGCAAGAACCGGGCGGGCAGCCCGAGTCCGGCCAGCCCTACCGCCGTCACCAGGTAGCAGCAGCAGATGGCGAGCAGCGCCCAGGTCATGATCCACCGGTCGGTGCCGTCGAGGCCCGCCAGCACGCTGACCGTATCCCGGATCGGGCTGTAGGTGCGGGGCTGTAGCGAGTCAGCGATCAGCCACGCGCCGACCAGCACGACCGGTGCAAGTCCGGCTGACAGGATGGCCCAGCGGGGAACCTCCTCGCCGGAGCGCGGCGGCCAGCCGGGCCACTCCGCCAGCTTGCCGAGCTGCCGGCGGACGGCCCGCGCACCGGGCAGCACCAGCAGCTTGCCTGCCAGCCGCTCCTTCACCTGCGTCATCGACGGCACGCCTCCGTGGGAAGGAGCCCTCTCGTTCCCGCGCGATAACCGGAGGTTCACCTCCGTAAGCACTTTAACAAGGCTTGTGCGTCGTTTCCACGTGATAACGGCTACCGGGCGCGCGTGCTCGTGGCGCCGGGCGGTACGCCACCCGCTCCGTCGGGCTGGCTCCGGGCAGCGGCGGCAGCCAGCCGCTGCGGATCGAGATCGGCGACGAACACCTTCTGCAGCATGTGCCAGTCCTGCGGGTGCTCGGCTATGCCCTGCTCGAAGCAGCGCGCCATCTGCTGGCTCATCGCTGCGATCTTCGCCCGCCGCTCTCCCTTCTCCGGTACGGGCACTTCCGGGTAGATGTGCGCACCCCAGTCCTCGCCTTCGAACCACAGCGTGACCGGCATCAGCGCCGCGCCGGTCTCCACCGCCAGCGCTGCCGGCCCCGCCGCCATCCTGGCCGGCTCGCCGAAGAACTCAACCTCGACACCGCTCGCAGACAGGTCGCGGTCGCAGACAAGGCAGACCAGGCGGCCCTCGCGCAGGCGCTGCGCCAGCACGGCGGAGGGGTCGGCGCCGCCGGCGTGCGGTACCACCTCCATGCCGAGACCCTGCCGCACCTCCACGAACTTGTCGTACACGGCGGACGACGCGAGGTGCTCGACCACGGTCGTGAATGACCCGGCGCCGGCCAGCACGATATACGCGCCAGCTTGCTCGTAGTTGCCCGTGTGCGGGAGCGCGAAGATGACGCCGCGGCCCTCCGCCAGGTATGCGAAGGCGCGCCCCTGCGCGTCGGTGTTGATGTGCATCCCGGATACGAGCCGCTCGCGCGGGATCACCGGCAGCCGGAACACCTCGAGCCAGTACCGCAGGTAAGACCGCATCGTGGCGCGGGAGAGCCGCCGCACCTGGTCGGCCGGCGCGCCAGGGCCGAGGACCCGGCGCAGGTTAGCCTCGAGCTGGCGCACGCCAGAGCCGTGCCGCCACCAGAGCACGTCCGCGATCTTCGTGAACAGCCAGCGCGCCCACGAGCCGGGCATCCTGCACACCGCGGCCCAGCCGACCAGGTAGAGCCGCGAGATTACCTGTTCCCTCATCACGTACACCGCTCGTGTTAAGTCGTATCAAGCGCCGGTCGCGTGACCTACGCCACGAATCCACCTATGCGGAGGAACGCTCCGTTATAAACCTAACAGGCTCCTGCCGTCCACAGGCCCCGGCCGCGCTGGGCCAGGCGGCGCTGGGGCCAGGCAGCGCCGCGCCTTACGCTGACGCCGTGCCTAGCAACGCCGGGCCGAGCGCCCGGGCCGACCACCGCAGCACCGAGAGCAGGAACGTGCCGATCGCGATGCGCCGCGATGTGCGGCTGCTCGGCGAGATCCTCGGCCAGGTAATCGCCGAGTCCGACGGCCAGGACCTGCTGGACGACGTCGAGCACTTGCGCCACCTGGTGATCGCGGCCCGCAGGCACGACGCGGCGGACAGCGGGCCCGATCCCGGCGACCGGGCACTGGCCCGCGCGAGGGACGACGAGCGCGTCGCGACCCTGGTGGCTGGCTGGCCCCTTGACCGGGCCGAGGCTGTGGCGAGGGCCTTCACGGTCTACTTTCACCTGGCCAACCTCGCGGAGGAGCACCAGCGGGTCCGCGCGCTCGCCGAGCGCGACACCGGCGGCCAGCCCGTGCGCGAGTCACTGGCTGCGACCATCGCGGACCTGGCCGGGAGGCTGTCAGCGGGAGATCGCTCCACCCTGCTCGGCCGGCTCGAGGTGCACCCCGTGCTGACCGCCCACCCGACCGAGGCCAGGCGGCGGGCCGTTACCGAGGCGCTGCGGCGGATCAGCGTGCAGCTCGACACGCTCGATGACCCGCAGCTCGGCGCGGCGGCGCACACGGAGGCACTGCGGCGGCTGCGGGAGGAGATCGACCTGCTGTGGCGCACGTCCGCTCTCCGCAGCGAGGCCATGCGGCCGCTCGACGAAGTCAGGTCGGGTGCGGCGGTGTTCGACGAGACGCTGTTCCGGCTGGCGCCTGCCGTCTACCGGTCACTGGACCGGGCACTCCAGGGCGACAAGTCGGGCTCCGCTCCCCCGCAGGCACCGGCGTTCCTGCGCTTCGGCAGCTGGATCGGGGCCGACCGCGACGGCAACCCGTTCGTCACGGCCGACGTGACCGAGCAGACCGCGCGGATCCAGGCCGACCACGCGCTGCGGGCGCTGGAGAACGCCACCACCAGGATCGGCAGGTCACTGACCGTCGGCGCCGAGCTGCCAGACGCCGCACCGCTGGCGCAGGCGCTGCGAGCCGCGCAGCGCGCCCACCCTGAGCTGGTAGCCGAGCTCGCTTCCCGGTCGCCGGGTGAGCCGTATCGCACGTTCCTTCTCTACGCCGCCGGGCGCCTCCAAGCGACGCGTCTCGGCCCGGCCGGCCAGCGGGACCTGGCTTACCCCTCCGCGGCGGACTTCCTCGCCGACCTGCGCCTGGTCCAGCGTTCGCTCACCCAGGCGGGCGCGCACCGCCAGGCCCACGGCGAGCTGCAGCACCTGATCTGGCAGGCCGAGACGTTCGGATTCCATCTCGCCGAGCTCGAGGTCCGCCAGCACAGCGCGGTGCACGCGGCGGCGCTGCGCGAGCTTGGCGACCAGCAGCGCGGGGTCCCGTCGCCGCAGACTCAGGAGGTGCTGGCGACGCTGCGCGCCGTCGCAGCGATCCAGCGTGAGCACGGCGTCGATGCCTGCCGGCGGTACGTGGTCAGCTTCACCACCTGCGCCGCGGACGTGGCCGCCGTCTACGAGCTGGCCGAGCTGGCCTGCCCCGGCGGGCCGCCGGTGCTTGACGTGGTGCCGCTGTTCGAGAGCGGCGACGACCTGGCGAACGCGGTCACCGTCCTGGACGACATGCTGGCCCTTGACCCGGTGGCCAGCCGGCTGGCCGCGACCGGCCGGCGGCTGGAGGTGATGCTCGGCTATTCCGACTCGGCTAAGGAACTCGGGATGGTCAGCGCCACGCTGCGGCTCTTCGACGTCCAGCTCCAGCTGGCCAGCTGGGCTGCGAATCGGGATGTCAGCCTGGTCCTGTTCCACGGCCGGGGCGGCGCGCTCGGCCGCGGCGGCGGCCCGGCGGGTCGTGCCGTGCTCGCCCAGGCGCCCGGGTCGGTGGATGGCCGGTTCAAGGTGACCGAGCAGGGCGAGGTGATCTTCGCCAGGTACGGCAACCCCGCGATAGCGCAGCGGCACGTAGAACAGGTCACCTCGGCCGTGCTGCTCGCCTCGGCACGCCGGTCCGACCCCGGCAGCGCACAGCCCGAGCTCGCAGCCTTCGGGACCGTTGCCAATGCGCTCGAGGCGGGGGCGCTGCGCGCGTACCGCGAGCTGGTCACGGCGGGCGGTTTCGCTGAGTGGTTCGCCCGGCTGAGTCCGCTCGCCGAGATCGGCGGCATGCGGCTCGGGTCCCGGCCAGCCCGGCGTGGCCTCGCAGCACCCGCGGACTTGGCTGACCTGCGCGCGATTCCGTGGGTGTTCGCGTGGGCGCAGACCAGGGTCAACCTGCCCGGCTGGTACGGCCTGGGCAGCGGCCTGGAAGCGGCGATCGCGGGTCAGGGCGGACTGCGCGGCGTACGGGCGGCCTACCGGGACTGGCCGCTGCTCGCCGTCCTGCTCGACAACGCCGAGATGAGCCTGGCCAAGACGAACCGGCGCATCGCTGCCCGTTACCTGGCGCTCGGCGAGCGCGACGGCCTGGCCAGCCAGGTGCTGGCGGAGTACGACCTGACCAG
>JASIGS010000599.1 GCA_030052355.1 Streptosporangiaceae bacterium
ATGATGGGGTTCCCGCCGGAGGACGGGCCGAGGTTCCGCCAGTTCGTGGAGAACACGCTCGAGGGCATCAACCTGCCGCCAGAACAGCGCATCGAGCGCATGCAGGCGCTCTTCGAGTACATCCTTGACCAGGTCCATGACCACCTGGACAACCCGCGCGATGACCTGACGACATACCTGATCAACGCCGAGTTGTACGGCAACAAGCTGACGGCCGACCACGTCACTGGTGCGATGGTGCTGCTGCTGATCGCCGGGATCGATACCTCGTGGAGCGCTATCGGCTCGTCGCTGTGGCACCTGGCCAGGACTCCGGCCGACCGCGAGCGGCTGGTCGCCGATCCCGCCCTGCTGCCGACCGCGATGGAGGAGTTCCTGCGGGCCTTCGCCCCGGTCACGATGGCGAGGCTGGTGAAGGACGACATGCACTGGCGGGGCGTCGACATGAAGGCCGACGACTGGATCCTGCTGTCCTTCCCGGCGGCGAACCGCGACCCCGCCCAGTTTGATCGCGCAGACGAGATCGTCATCGACCGCGAGGTCAACCGGCACGCTGCGTTCGGCCTGGGCATCCACCGGTGCCTGGGTTCGCACCTGGCGCGGATGGAACTGCGGGTCGCCCTGGAGGTCTGGCTGCAGCGGATCCCGGAGTTCAGCCTCGCCGACGCGGCGGGCGTGACGTGGTCAGCGGGCCAGATCCGCGGTCCGCGGGCGCTGCCGCTCCGCATCGGCTGATCTTCTCGCTAGTCGCGCTCGTTCCGGGCGTCGGCCACGGGTGAGCCCCGGCTCCCAACGGGCTCGCCCGGGTCCTCCAGCGGGCCGGGATAGGCGGCCTCGGCACGAGCCTCAAGCTTCTTGGTGTGCTGCCTAACCATGATCAGCGCAACCACGATCACGACCGCGGCCACGATGCCCAGGATCAGGCTCACCGTCCCGGAGTCCCGCTCCAGGGCCGCGCCGGCGAAATAGGCGGCCACCGTGTAGACCGCGGCCCAGACGATCGAGCTGGCCACGGTGGCAGGGAGGAACTTGCGCCAGCTCATCCGGCTCGTGCCGGCCAGGAAAGCGGCGTAGGTGCGCAGGATCGACACGAACCTGCCGAAGAAGATCACCTTGCCGCCGTGCCGGTCGAACAGGTAGCGGGCTACCTTCAGCTTTCGCTCGTCCAGGCGGATCTTGGACCCGTAGCGGCGGGCCAGTCGGTACCCGCCCTTTTCGCCGACCCAGTACCCGACGCTGTTGCCGACGATCGCCGCCGCGGCCGCCGCCACGAAGATCAGCCACGGGGACAGCTTGTGAGTCGATCCCGCGTAAGCCCCGGCGATGATCACAGCCGTCTCGCCGGGCAGCGGGACGCCGAGGCTCTCTATGGCGACCAGCAAGAACACTGCCCAGTATCCGTAGCTGGAGACGAGGTGGCTGACGTTCAACGCTCGGCCCCCTCGTCGTTATCTCGCGCTCAGCAGCCACGGACCCGTGGGCGCCCGCCGTGTACTCCATGCTAGTGACGCCCTGGGTACCTCAGCGGTCCCGTCGGCTACTGCGGGGGGCCGACCGCCAGCGTGACGCGGCTCGTGGTGCTTTGCCCAGAGGGGCTGACCCAGCTCACCGGGACCGTGTCACCCGGCTTGAGAGTGGCCAGCACGCTCTGCAGCTGCGCGGGAGACGAGGTCGATCGTCCGTCGATGGCGGTGATCACCGAGCCTCCGGTCAGGCCGGCCGAGTCCGCCGGGCTGTTGCAGACCACACCGTCTACGAGAGTGCCCGAGTTCACCGGAGCGATGGATGACGGCACCGCGACCCCGGAATTGGACGTGTAGCAGGACGGCGTCCCGCCGCCGAACCCGCCGAACCCGCCGAATCCGCCGTCGCTCTGCTCCTGCTCCTCGGCTTGCTGCTGCGGGTTCGTGGTCGTCCCGGATCCGACGAGGATCCCGATGAACGACGGGTATCCGATCGAGATCGTGGAACTGGCGTGACCAGCGGCGATCTGACGGGCCACCGACAGCGCGGTGTCGATGGGGATCGCGAAACCCTCCGTCTGCTGTGGCGTCGAGCCGCCGGGGAAATCGCTGTTGCTGCTCCCGGCGGTATCCATCCCGATGACCTGGCCAGCGGCGCTGACCAGCGGTCCACCGGAGTCGCCCGACACGATGCCGGCGTTCGTCTCGAGCATCCCGTGCAGGGTCTCGGTCGGTATGGTTGCACCCACGTCGCTGGCGGTTATCGTCTTGCCAACCCCGGTGATCTCGCCGCCCGCTGGGATGATCGACCCCTGGCCCTCGGCGTTGCCGAGGGCGACCACGGAGGCACCCACCTTGACCGTCGCGGAGTTGCCGAGCGGAACAGTGCGCAGGCCAGAGGCACCCTCAAGCTGGATGAGCGCGACGTCACCAGTCGTGTCGTAGCCGATCAGCCTGGCTGTGTACATCTTCCCGTTCGCAACCAGCTTCGCGGTGATCTTGGTGGAGTCCTCGATGACGTGGTTGTTCGTCAGCACCAGGCCGTCGGAGTTGACCACCATGCCGGTCGCGAGACCCTCCGTGCTCTCGTACTGCATGGCGGTCTGAATGATCACCAGGCCGGGCTCGACCTTGTTGATGACCTGCTGTTCGCTGCTCGTTCCTGACCCGCTGGAGGGCGAGCCGCCCGGGCCCGGCACGGCCCCGCCGCCGGGCAGCTGTGTCCCGGCGTTCGAAGTCGGGTGGCTGCCAGAGTGGTCAAGCGCCACGGTCAGTCCCACGGCGAGAGCCGCCGCAAGCACCGCGACGAGCAGGTGGGTCAGGAATCCGCCCCGTCGCCGCGGCTGAGGGGGCGGGCCGTAATACCCGGGCCCGCCGGGTCCGCCAGGCCAGCCTGGTTCGCCCGGATACGGATACTGGCTTGTCGGCGGGTAGTAGCCGAAGCCACTATCGTCCTGCACGGGACCACACCACCTCGTAGTGGTCGCAACCTCACAACTGCGGGCAACCGCGCGCCGCCCACGGCTATCTAGTAACCCATATCATCCTTAGTATTCGCTGAAGGCCGCCTCCAGGTTGCCGGGCGTCACAGCGCGAGATGCGTCACATCTGGAAGTCCTGCCGGGTCATCTGATCAGTAGTTCGGCGAAGGAGGACCCGATGCGAATACTCGTCGTGGGTGCGAGCGGCGCTATAGGCAGCCGTCTCGTTCCCCAGCTTATCGAGGCGGGGCACGAGGTGACCGGCACCTTCGTCTCCGCCGCAAGCGCCGCGAAGGTGCAGGCACTCGGTGCGCGGCCGGTTCAGCTCGACGTGCTGGACGCGCAAGCCGTGCGGGCGGCAGTCCTCGCGGCTGAGCCGGAGGCGATCGTGCACCAGGCGACAGCCCTGGCGAACGTGCGCTTCGCCCGTAGCCTGGACAAGAGCTTCGCGGTGACCAACCAGATCAGGACCGAGGGCACCGACGCGCTGATCGCCGCCGCCGGGCAGGCGGGGGTGCGCCGGTTCGTCGCCCAGAGCTTCGCGAGCTACCGCTACGCGCGCGAGGGCGCGATGGTCAAGACGGAGGACGACCCGCTCGACCCGGCGCCGCCGGCGGTGGCACGGCAGACGAACGCCGCGATGACGCACCTCGACCAGGCGGTTACCGCCGCGGGCGGGATCGCGCTGCGCTACGGCGGGTTTTACGGCGCGGTCAACGACGGGTTCGTTGTCCCGGTGCGCAAGCGGCAGTTCCCGGTCATCGGCGACGGCGGCGGCTACTCGTCGTTCATCCATCTCGACGACGCCGCCGCGGCGACGGTGCTCGCGCTCGAGCACGACGGGCCCGCGATCTACAACATCACCGACGACGAGCCCGCGCCGATGAGCGAGTGGCTCCCGGCGCTCGCCGCGGCGGCCGGGGCCAAGCCGCCGAGGCACGCCCCGATCTGGCTAGCGAAGCTCATCGCGGGCGGCGGCATGGTGATGATGTCGGCGCAGTCCCGTGGCGCGTCGAACGCGAAGGCCAAGCGCGAGCTCGGGTGGCAGCTCCGCTATCCGAGCTGGCGCGCCGGTTTCGTCGCAGCGTACGGCTCCGGGCGGCCGGGAATACCTGTCGCGCATGACGGTTGACGGTGCCATGAAGGCTGTCGGTGTAACGGAATTCGGCGGTCCCGACGCGCTGCACGTGGTGGACTTGCCCGATCCGCAGGCCGGTCCCGGCGAGCTGCGCATCCGGGTGCACGCCGCGGCGGTCAACCCCACCGATACCGGATTGCGCAGCGGCGGCCGCGCGGCCCAGCTGAAGGACGTACCGCCGCCCTATGTTCCCGGCATGGACGTCGCAGGCGTGCTCGACCAGATCGGCTCGGGCGTGTCGACGGACCTGCGGGTCGGTGACCACGTGATGGCGATCGTCGTGCCACATGGCTCCCACGGCGGATACTCCGAGCTCATCGTGCTGCCGGCTGAGTCGGTGACCGCGGTCCCGGCGGGAACGAGCGACGCCGCGGCGGCCACCCTGCCGATGAACGGGCTGACCACCCGTCAGGCGCTGGACCTGCTCGGCCTGCAACCGGGCCAGACTCTGGCCGTGACCGGAGCCGCCGGAGCCGTTGGCGGTTACGCCGTGCAACTCGGCCGGGCCGAGGGCCTGCGCGTCATCGCCGACGCCTCGGAGGCGGACGAACGGCTCGTCAAGGATCTCGGCGCCGACGTCGTGGTGAGCCGCGGCCCCGACTTCGCCCAGCGGGTGCGCCAGGTGGTACCCGGCGGCGTGGACGGGCTGGTCGACGCTGCACTGATGAACGAGCTCGCCGTTGCC
This sequence comes from Streptosporangiaceae bacterium, assembly GCA_030052355.1. The sequence continues at coordinate 4,768 of JASIGS010000599.1, forward strand.
GCCGTGCGCGACGGTGGCGGTATCGCCACGGTGCGGGGATTCCGGGGAGCGCAGGAGCGCGGCCTCACCTTCTACCCGGTGTCGGTGCGCGACTATGCCCGCGAGCACGCGAAGCTCGACCGGCTGCGGCAGCAGGCGGAGTCTGGCGAGGTGACCCTCCGCGTCGCCCGGATCCTGCCGAAGGAACGTGCCGCCGAGGCGCACCGGATCCTGGAGGCCGGCGGCACCCGGGGCCGGCTGATCCTGGAGTTCTGAGTCGGATGAGTAACCAGATCGCGGCCGTCGAGGCCTACGAGAGGGCCCTCACCGACCCCGGTGACGATGCCACCCGGGCCGTCACCGCAGTGCTGGCCGACGACGTGGTCGTGCAGACCAACTTCGGCAAGGCCGTCGGCGTACCGGAGGCGGTCGCGCTCCTGCGGGAGCCACGCACCGCCGCGGCGCTCGCGGCCGGAGCCCACTGGTCGGCGCCCTCGGCAGACGGTAGCCGCGTGGTAGTCACAGCGCGGCTGCCGGACACGGCGCCGTCTGGCGGGGTGGAGTTAGTGTTCGAGTTCAGCGGGGACAAGATCGCCAGGGTCGAGCAGCAGACGCTGCCCGCGGCCCCGCCACCGCCCGTCCCGCTGCGGCTCACCGACGCCATCAAGGCCGCGGTCAACGGCGCGCTGGACAACTCCACGCCGATGCTGATCGGCTATCGCGACGACGCCGACCAGATCCACCTGTCGTTCCGTGGCACCATCCAGTCGCACGGCGACGAGCGGCTGGCGCTGTGGGCGCGCGACGCCGGAGGTGGGCTGCCACGCAACATAGCCGCCCGGCCACAGGTCACGCTGTTCTACCACGACCCGGCCAGACGCACGACCTACAGCTTCTACGGGCGGGCCAGGGTCGAGGACGACCCGGCTGCGCGGGCCGGGATCTTCGAGAACTCCCACCCGCGTGAGCAGCAGATGGATTTCCGCCGCCGCGGCGTCGCCATTGTCGTCGACCTCGACAGGGTCGAGGGCAGGGACGCTG
>JASIGS010000600.1 GCA_030052355.1 Streptosporangiaceae bacterium
TTCTCGCCGAGGTCCTCGACCCGGACCGCTGCTATGGGCCCGTCCGGCGGCCGCTCGGTACCGAACCGGCGCAGGTCCGCCTTGCTGAACGGCCGGTCCCAGGCAAACGCCTTACCCGCGACAAACCATGTCCGGTTGCCATGCCGCTCGCCGTCGGTGACCTCGGGCAGCCCGCCCGCGATGAGCGCCACATCCTCAAGACTCGCCACCCTCGGACGGTACCGCCGAAGCCGGATGGCCTTCCAGCTACTGGCTCGGCTCGCCGGTCAGCTCGGATGAACCAACCGGTGAGCCGGCGACGCCGTTTCAGCCAGTGAAGCTCCTCTTCGCGATGCAGAACTCATTGCCTTCCGGGTCTTGCATGACCGTCCAGCCGTGACTGCCCAGCTTGTGCTCAGCCACGATCGATGCACCCAAGGACACCAGGCGCTCGACGGCCGATGGGTCGGGGTCGATCAGGTCCAGGTGCACCCGGTTTATGGCCGACTTCGACTCCGCGACTCTCAGGAATCACGGTCTGGGGCGGGCGCCGTCAGGATCACACGGCAACCGTCGACTTTCCACTCGTCCCGGACATAGCGGACAGCCTCTGCGTCAATGTCCGGACCTGCCGCCGGCTAGCAATCCGGCGCAGGGTGAGAATGCTGCATGGCGAAGTCCAGGTCGGTTGGCGGGCGTGAGGCGGGGGCCAGGCTGCACGATCTTGCCGCGACGGACAAGGAGCGGCACAGATCAGGAAAGCTGGCGAGGAAACATGCTCGACGGGGGTCGCTCGGGCTTTGGGACGAGGCGGATCGCCGGCGTGACGCGCTGGAGACAATCACGGCCCAGAACGCGATCCGGGTGCCGGAGCTCGTCCCGATCCGGCATGGGCGGATGGCAATCTCACCGTGGAACTACTACCGGGGTGCCGCGTCGGTGATGGCCGGCGACCTGGCCGCGCTGCCCAGCAGCGGGCTGATGGTGCAGCTTTGCGGTGACGCGCACATCCTGAACTTCGGCCTGTGGGCGACTCCTGAGCGGAACTTGCTGTTCGACCTGCGCGACTTCGACGAGACGCTGCCAGGCCCGTTCGAGTGGGACGTCAAGCGCTTTGCCGCCAGCGTGGTGGTCGCCGCGCGGCAGAACCAGATGAAGCCGAGGCGAGCCGCGGCGGCGGTAGCCGCGGGTGTCGAGGCATATTGCAGCCGGATGCGCCGCTACGCGACGATGCCCGAGTTGGACATCTGGTATGACGGGATGCATGCCGACAGGCTGATCAAGTACTTCCAGCCGGCCGACCGCGACCGGGTCTCGATTCACATCGAGAAGCAGCGGGCTCGCCGCACGAGCCGCGGCGCGTTCGCGAAGCTGACCACGATGGCGCACGGGCGCCCGCGAATCTCTACCCGGCCTCCGCTGCGCGAGACCATCAGCGATGAGGAGCAAGCTGACCTGGTCGATCACTTGCTGGCCGAGTACCGGCTGACGCTGCAGGAGGACCGGCGGTGCCTGTTCGACAGGTTCACCGAGGCTGACACGGTGCGGCAGGTCGTGGGCGTCGGCAGCGTGGGCATGCGCGTCTACCTGATCCTCATGGAAGGTCGCTCCGGTGCCGACCCCCTGTTCCTGCAGGCTAAGCAGGCCGGACCGTCGGTGTTCGAAGAGCACGTCCGCGCTAGCCACCACGGCAACCACGGAGAGCGGGTGATCAGCGGCAAGCGGCTCGTCCAGAGCGCGACGGACATTTTCGTCGGCTGGGGTTCGTTCCACGGACGGGATTATTACCTGCGCCAATTCCGCGACATGAAGATCATCCCCACAACGGAACTCATTGCGCCGGTGCTATCAGAGTTTGCGAGTGCGTGCGGCCAGGCACTTGCGCGTGCGCACGCTCGCAGTGGTGACCCCTTGGCCATAACTTCCTACCTGGGAAACGGAACCAAGTTCAGCGCGGCCATGGGTCAGTTCGCTGCCAGGTATGCCGATCAGAATGAGCGCGATCACGCTCAGCTGGTGAGCGCCATCGCGTCCGGCGAGGTCGAAAGCCAGCCCAGCTGACGCCTACCCGCACGAGCACCTCCGGTGATCGTGCACGCCAGCCCTGGGGCGGCAACGGGCCGGCCGAGCGCCGCTGGCCAGAAGGCTGCGACCTTCAGCACGTCATCGCAGTCGAAGGCGATGTTCCCGATCCTGGGGGCCACAGCGTCCTCCTCGGTGTCCCGAACTCGATCCTCCTAGCCGACCTGTGCGGCCATTGACTCGTAGGCGGGGAACAGCTCGCCCATTCGTGCGCCGGCGTCGCAGCGTTCCCGCCCCGCGAGGTAGCCCCCGAGGTCTTCGACATGGACCTGTATCCCCGCGCCGTAACCGGCGAGGTAGGCCACGGGCATGCCCCGTTCCTCCCAGACCAGGGTGGTCTGGTCGCCGTCTGCGGTGAGCGTGACCTCGGTGGACTGCTCGTCCGGCTGGTCCGGTTCCTTGCCAATCAGCAGCAGCCGCCGCGGGGCCTCGCAGGCTTCGACGCGTCCGGTGCCTTCCCATCCGCTGGCGAAAACCCGCGCGTGATATTCGCCGCCGAGGCGCAGGTCGCCCTCGACCTCGCCCCACCAGCTGGCCAGACGCGCGGGATCGGTGATTGCCGACCAGACGGTATCGATGTCGGCGTCGAAGCGGTCCTGCACGCGCACGACGCCCTTGCCATCAGCGATGCCCAGAGTTCCCAGC
>JASIGS010000601.1 GCA_030052355.1 Streptosporangiaceae bacterium
GGACCGTCGGAGGGGCTGAACGCGTAGGGCTCGTCGGGCAGCACCACCAGCTCGGCGCCGGCCGCCCGCAGCTCCCCGATCGGCACCCGCGGGTACCGCTCGGCGTGCCCTGCGTAGACGTTGGCGACGCCGAGCCGGGCCAGCAGGTCGCCGGCGAACGTGTCGCTGCCCAGCACCATCCACGGCCGCCGCCAGACCGGCACCACTGCGGACACCGCGGTAGCCACGGGCCGCTGCCAGGCGGCCTGCGCGTCCGTGAGCCACGAAGGCTCGGGCAGCCCGCAGGCCAGCGTGATCATCCGCCGCAGCGAGTCGATCGCGCCCGGCAGGTCGCGTATCCGGGTGACCCACACGGCCAGGCCGGCCGCGCTCATCGCCGCCAGGTCGGATTCCCTGTTCTCCTCCTCGTTGGCCAGAACCACGTCGGGGCGCAGCGCGATGATCTTGGGAACGTCCGGGTTCTTCGTGCCGCCGACGCGGCTGACCGCGAGGTCGGCCGGGTGCGAGCACCATCTCGTCGCACCGACGAGGATGCCGGGGGCGCAGGTGGCGATGGCTTCTGTCAGGGAGGGAACGACGGACACCACGCGACTCACGATCGACGGCACTCCGACCTCGCGGCCGGTGTCATCGACGAGTTCGCCTGCTCGTGCCGTCCGCCCCTGCATGTCTCCCCCCAAATGCCGCCGGTACCCGCCGGTCAGCTCTCCCGCCCGGGCGGGCCGGTGCCGTCGCCCGGGCGCCGCTCGCATAGCCTGGGGCCCCGAGGAGCTGGAGCCGGTCCGATGGGTGGTTCTGTGACTGACGCTGTATCTGAGACTGCCATGGCAGCGCTCGAAGATCCGTTCGCAACGCCGCTGCAGGGCACGAGGAAGCTGCACTTCGGGGTGGCGTCCACCAGGCAGCTCACCCCGCACATGCAGCGGATCGAGCTGACCGCAGCGGAACTGGACGGATTCAGCTACCAGCCGGGCCAGGACGTCATGCTGCTCGTCGCGGCCGATGGCCGCAAGCCGGTCAGGAGGCGCTACACGATCAGGCGCTCCGACCTGCCGCGCCGCCTGCTCTCCATCGACGTGGTGCTGCACGGCGATGGTCCGGGTGAGCGCTGGATACGCTCGGCCCAGCCCGGAGACCGGATCGAGGGCATCGGGCCGCGCGGCAAGATCTTCGCGTCCCCGGAGGCGGACTGGCACCTGTTCATGGGCGACGAGTCGGCCATGCCCGCCATCCTCGCGATGACCGAGTCGCTGCCCGGCGACAGCGTGGCGACGCTGGTGCTGGAGGTACCGGAGGAGGCCGACGAGCAGGACTACTCGGCGGCCGCGCGGACGAGGGTCAGCTACCTGCACAGGCTTGGGCGCCCGGCCGGTGACCCTGCCCTGCTGACGGCCGAGGCCAGCGCCGTCGAACTGCCGCCAGGGCACGGTCACGCCTACCTGTTCGGCGAGGCACGGGTGGTGCTGGCGATGCGCGAGGTGCTGGCCGGCCGCGGGCTCGCGGAAGACCAGATGTCACCCAAGGCTTACTGGGGTCGCGGCCGCGCCAACGCCGGCCACGGCGAGCCAGCCAGGGACGCCTGAATCGCTCGAAGCCTTAGCCGCAGTCACCAAGGCGAGCGCTGACCGGGGATCTGTCTCCGGGCAGCCACACGTCCACCGGAACACACCGGTTACCGCGCAGCAGCAGCGCGCCGTAGTAGGTCGTCACGTTCTTCGGCTCCGGCAGGTCGCCTGAGCCAGCCGGGCAGGAGACGAAAGTGACCCGCTCCTCGCCGCTGCGCATCGTGTACCGGGCGCCGGCGTTCACGGAGTCGTCCGGGCCGTACAGGAATCTGAGCAGCCCCTGCCCTGCCCTGGCCACTTCAAGGGTCACGGTTGCCCCGGGCTTTGCCGCGCTGACGACCATCACCCCGGGGTCGAGCGTCAGCCCGCCAGCGTGGCCGCTGCCGCCGCCGATGAACCACAGCACGCTGCCGGCCAGGCGTGTCGCGCCGCTGCGCCAGTTCGTGCCGACCGAGCCGGTATTCGCCCTGGCGCAGCTGCTCAGGACCGTGTTATCCGTTGGCCATGTTATGTCCGGCGTGGTCCGGTACGGCATCACAGCCGGGCCTAGCTGGACCCGTATGGAATACGACGGTCGCGGCCCGGCCGGGCGTGCCGACGCCTGGCCACCGTTGTCCAGGGGTCTTTGCAGGGCGTGGGCCACGGGCTGCACCCCGACCGCGACGACCAGCACCGCGGCCGCGCATCCGCCGGCCACCCTCGCCCGATGCCGGCGGTGCCTGCGGCGTAGGGCGTCCAGCAGTCCGGCTGGCGGCTGGTCGGCCACGGAGTGCATCGCGGCCCGGAGCCTGCTCTCGAAATCCGTCACGGCAAGACGCCACCCTCCTGTACCCCGGCCTCGGCCAGCGCGGTGATGTCGCGCAGCTTCGCGATCCCCCGCGCGGCCTGGCTCTTGACCGTGCCCACGGAGCAGCCGAGTGTCGCTGCGGTCTCCGCTTCGGACAGGTCACTGAAGTAGCGCAGCACGAGCACGGCCCGCTGCCCTGCGGGCAACTCGGCGAGCGCGCGCAGCAGCAGGTCCCGCTCCGCCATAGCGGCAGCCCCGTCGCTTATCGCGCTGCCTGAGGCCGCATCGAGCGGCCGCTCCGATCTGCGCCGAAGCTGCCGCCAGTGGTCGATCGAGGCGTTGACCAGCATCTTGCGCACGTAAGGTTCCGGGTCACCGGCCCGGGAGATGCGCCGCCAGCTCCGGAATGCCCGCTCAAGCACGGTCTGCAGGAGATCTTCGGCCTCGGCGCGGTTGCGGCCGGTCATCAGCAGCGCGATCGCGAACATGCGACCCGACGTGCCGTCGACGAAGTCCTCAAATGAGACGACGCGATCGCCGGACGTGGCGCGATCGCCAAACTCGATGACGTCGACATTCGCCTCGCTCACTGCTCGGCCTCGTTCGCGACTAGGCGCACATCCCTTGCACGATTCTGGACCGCGAAAGGTTGGCTGGGCGAGGCAGATTACGCGGAGAAGGTTGTCCCACGGGTCACTGACGCCCCCGCCAAAGTGCGGTTCTATCCCAATGGCAATAAAGCTGTTCCATAATGGGTGGCACGTGCCGATGTCCGCTCTGCCGAAGGGGGTTCTTCGGTGGCAACCGCAGTGGCGGCGGAGGCCTCCTCGATCGCGAGCAGTGAGCTGGCCAGTACTTCCACGCGAACGCTCATGCTCGGGATCGACAAGACGGGCCGCATCCGCCACCACGACCGCGCCGCCGCGGACGTGCTCGTCGGTGACCCGAAGGGCCTGATCGGCACCGAGCTGGGCAAGCTGCTGTCCGAGCCGGACGGCCAGGCGGCGGCCACCCTGCAGAACCTCATCGACAACGCGTGCTGCGACCGCGAGGGTACCGCGGTGCTGGCGTTCCGCACCGCGAACGGCGGCGTCGCTGACGCGGTCGTGACGCTGCAGCCGCTGCGCTCCGACGACCAGGACCTGGCGGCGCAGGCGATCATGCGCATGGCCCCGCCGATGCAGGAGCGGTTCCTCGACCCGGCCGTCATGCGGCACACGATGGTCGATGGTGCGGTCCGCCGGATCGGCGGCGCGCTCGACATCGTCGAGATGGCGCCGGAACTGGTGAACATCCTGGTACCGCACTTCTGTAACTTCGGCGAGCTTGTCGTGCTCGAGAGCCTGGTCGGCGACGACGAGTTCCCCGCCGAGTCGATGGACGGGACGAGCATCGTGCGCCGGCTCGCGGTCGCGCACGACGACGACAACGCGACCTGGGACGCCGCGTTCCCCACCGGCGAGCTCCTGCGTTACCAGCCGGACACCCCGTACACCAGGTGCATGGATTCCCAGCAGCCGGTGTGGGAGTTCATCGGCGAAAAGAGCGCCCATGACCTGGCCTCGGTGTGGGCCCGCCCCGCGGTCGCCAACCTGTTCTCTGGTGTCTCGATCCTGCTGCTCCCGCTGATCGCCAGGGACGTCATGCTCGGGCTGTTCGTCTGCGTGCGCCGGGCTGGCTTCCGCAGGTTCGACGCGTACGACGTCGAGATCGGGATGGAGTTCGCGTCCCGGGCCGCGATCTTCGTGGACAACGCGCAGCGCTACAGCCGGGAGCACGCCACGGCGCTCACCCTGCAGCGCAGCATGCTTCCGACGGGGCTGTCCGCGCCGTCCTCCGTCGAGGTCAGGCACCGGTACCTGCCCGGCAGCAAGGCGATCGAGATCGGCGGCGACTGGTACGAGTCCATCGCGCTGCCGGGCGGCCGGGTGGGACTCGTCGTCGGCGATGTGGCCGGGCACGGCGTCCGTGCGGCGGTGACCATGGGCCGGCTGCGCACCGCGATAAACACCCTGGCCATGCTCGAGCTGCCGCCGGCCGAGACGCTGCAGCAGCTCAACGAGCTCATGCAGGAACTCGGCGTGCGCGAGCCACACTTCGCGACCTGCGTCTACGCGGTCTACGACGCGGTCGCGGGGACCTGCGAGATCGCCTCAGCCGGGCACTTGCCGCCGCTGCTCGTGCGGCCGGACGGCAGCAACGAGCTGCTGGACGTGTCGTCTTCGCCGCCGCTCGGCGTCGGCACCGGACCGATCCAGAGCCGGCAGCTGGAGATCGAGGACGGCAGCATTCTCGTGCTGTATACCGACGGCCTCGTCGAGAAGCGGTCACGGGACATCGACGAGGGCCTGAACCGGCTGCGCGACATCTTCGGGGCCGCGTCCGTTGGCCTCGGCGTCGAAGACCTGTGCCGGGCCACGCTGGCTGGCGTCTTCGAAGACGAACACCGCGACGACATCGCGCTGCTCGTGGCGCGGCTGCGCCGCATCCCCAAGGATCACTACGTGAACTGGACGCTGCCCGCGGAGCTGACATCGGCGGGCCGGGCACGCACGCTGATCCGCCGGCCGCTGCGCAAGTGGGGCCTGACGGAACTGCTGCCGACCGCCGAGCTGCTGGTGTCCGAGCTCGTCACGAACGCCGTGAGGTACGCGCAGGGCAAGATCGGGCTGCGGCTCGTGCTCGAGGGCGGACTGGTCTGCGAGGTCGTGGACGAGTCCGCGGCGCTGCCGCGGTTGCGGCACGCGGACGACTCCGACGAGCGGGGCCGCGGCCTGCAGGTCGTCAGCCAGCTCGCGCAGCGCTGGGGCGCGCGCCGCGCCGCGTCCGGCAAGGTCGTCTGGTGCGAGCTGCCGCTGCCGCTCCCCTGACCAAGTGCTCCGCGCAGGCGGGAGCCGACGATGGGCAGCTTTCTCGATTGGGTACTTGACTGCCTGACTGAAGCCGCGGCGGACTGGTTCGGCCCGCTCCGCGGGCGGAAGCGGCGCCGCCGCCCAGCCAAGCCCAGGCGGGTCCGGTCGGTAACGGTACCGCCGGTGACCGGTCCGCCCGCGTACGAGGCGCGGAACGTGCTGGCGACGGCCAGTCTGCGCATGAAGCTGGCAGCGCAGAACAACGAGGCCGACAAGGTAAGGGGCGTCATCGTCGGCCAGGATCCGCCAGCCGGGCACACCGTCCATCGCCGGACCGTCATCTGCGTGCGCATGTAACGGCGTCAGGCAGACGGAAACGGCCGGCAGGTAGCCCGGCTGCCGGCCGTTTCCGCGACGGCCCCCGATTGCCGTCTATCTTCCGATGGTTCTTGAGCTGTCCCTGGCGGTCAGACCGCCGTGGTCGGCGCCCGCTTGGTGGGCTGCCTGATGGCCAGCTTGCCGTTCTGCATGATGCCGAGCTTCTGCGCCCGCCGGGCCACCG
>JASIGS010000602.1 GCA_030052355.1 Streptosporangiaceae bacterium
TCGTCGTACCACTGCGGCGCCAGGTCCGGCGGCCCGAACCCGCACGACGGGTCACCGAAGTACACCGTGTAGGTCCCCGGAGCGATGCCAGTGACGAGGTAGCTGCCGCCGAAACCATTGACACCGGAGATGGCGATCGCCGAGACGCTGGCGCTGCCGGAACCCGTGGGGTACAGCTCGATGCACTCGTTGCCGACGGGCACGCCCGATGTTGAGATGACGCCCGAGACCTGCCCGGCGGGCAGCATCGTGGCGTCGATCCCCGTGACGGCCCCCGGCGCTGCGACCTTGACACCGGCCGAGACGGGGACGAGGTCGAGGTCTGGATTGCAGTCAGGCTCGTTGATGAGGGTCAGGACCTGGTCGCGGGCCTGCCATGGGTTGAAGGTGACGGTGTAGCTGCCGGAACCCAACCCTTCGACCGTGTAACTGCCGTCCGGCCCGGTCGAGCTGACTTCCGGACTGCCACTCGAGCTGAAGGCGTAGACGCAGAGGTCGCTGACCGGCTTACCAGCAGCGTTCACGACGCGGCCGGAGACCGTGCCGCCGACGGCCAGGCGCGCGTCAACGCCGGTCGTGGCCGCTCCGGCCCGGACCAGTACCGGGGTCGCCGAGGCCTGCGCCGCGCGGCCGCGGTACCACTGCGCGGCGTAGCGCGCGTCCGAGCCGCACGGGTAGAACTCCACGTCATAGCTCCCGGCCGCCAGCCCGGTGATCCGGTAAGAGCCGCCGGAGTTGGTCATAGGCGCGTTCATGGTCCCGGTGGCGCCCGCGGCTGCCTGCGCCCTGTTGCTGGTGCTGAACGGCTGCACGCAGATGCCGCTCAGCGGCCGCCCGCCCGTGCCGGTGACGACTCCGCTGACCGTTCCGCCCGGCCGCAGCACGGCGCTGACGTGCGAGGTCTGCCCGGCGGTCACGGAGATCACTTCGGCGGTGGCGGCGCTGGGCGCGTCGTCGAACCATTGGTCGCCGTACCCGCCCCCGAGCTCGCAGCCGAAATCGAGGAGGTACTGGCCTGGCTCCAGGCCGCTCAGGTGGAACTGTCCGCGGTAGCTGGAGACAGGCTCGTAAAGGCTGGCGGGCGCCACGAACTGCGTGGTAGCGCCCACGCAGACGCCCGTCAGCTTGTGACCGAGGCTATCGGTGACCGTGCCGGTGATCTCGCCGCCGACCTGCATGGTGGCGTTGATGACGTGCGAGCTGCCCTTCGCGACGACGATCGGGCTGGCCAGGCTTGAGTCGTCCTGATCTGCGTACCAGTACGGCGCGTAGTTGCCCGAGTTGCCGCAGCCAGACGAGAACCCCAGCTCGTAGCTGCCGGGCGGGAGCTCGCCGATCAGGTACGTGCCGTTGTCGCTGGTCGCGACGTACAGCGTCGGCGGCAGCGGCCCGGTGAAGTCGATGCACATCCCGCCGAGTCCCGTCCCAGCGGCGTTGGTTACCTTGCCGGAGATCTGCGCGGCGGGCTGCAGGACGGCGTCGACTCCGCCCCGCACCCTGCCCTCGGTTGCACGAGTGTTGAGCGTCCCTTCCAAGTAGTTCCCGTTGTTACCGCAGCCTGCCGTGTAGTACAGCTGGACCACGCCGTTGCCGAGGCCATCGACGCGGTAGCGCCCGCCGGCCCCGGTGGTCGCCTGGGTTCCCTCGTCGTCGTCCACGCAGATGCCCGCGAGTGGCTGCCCTGACTTGCTGCCCAGGCGGACGGTGCCGGTCACGGTGCCGCCGACCGGGAGCCTGACATTGAGCGTCAGGTGCTTGGCGTGCCGGAGCTTGACTGATCGCGGGCTCACCGCCGCGTAGTTCCCGTCGTAGCTACAGCCGGTAGAGAAGCTCAGGCTGTACGAGCCCGGGTACAGGCCGTGCAGGAAGTAGACGCCGTCCCTGCTGGTCGCCGTGTATACCACCTGGATGCCGCTCGACAGCACGCCGAGGCCGAGAACACAGATGCCGCGCAGTCCCTTGCCCGACTTCGTGGTCACGCGGCCGGAGACCTGGCCGCCCCTGACGAGCTTCGCGTCCACGCCCGCTGTCGTCTTGCCGGCCCCGACACCCACGCTCTGGGCGCTGGTTCCGAACGGCGAATCCTGGTCCCGGTACCACTGCTCGAGCCAGTTGCCGCCGTCCTGGCACGACGGGACCGCCCCGTAATCCGACGGCTCGAAAACGACGTCGTAGCGCCCGGGGTGCACGTTGCGGATTGTGTACTTGCCGTCCTTCGCGGTCCTGGCGGCGTAGCCGAAGTTGCCGCTCACCGACCCGGCGAGGATGCAGATGCCGCGCAGCGGCTTGCCCGCGCCGGTGACCGTGCCGGTTATCTCGCCGCTCCTCGAGGCTGCCGCTGCGGTCGCCTTGGCGCTCGCCGCGGCCAGCGCGCGCTGCCACGACGCGACACTGCGCAGCAGGGCTGCGGGGTCCGCCGGGCGGAGGGTCATGACGGGGACGGCCCGGTCCTGCGCGGCTCGCACTACCACGCGCGCCGCCGCGAGCTGCGACAGGCCGCCGCCAGACCAGGTGGTCAGGTACCGGGCAGGGTCGGCACAGTCTCGGTAGGCCAGGACGTAGCTGCCCGGTGCAAGCCCGGTGACGGCGAACCGCCCGTCCGGCGCCGCGGTCGTGGTCAGGCTGCGGGACGACCCGACCGCCGACACGCAAGCGCCGGCTACCGGCAGGCCACCGGGTCCAAGCACCACGCCGGTGATAGAGCCCGAGCCTCGGACCTGCGTAGTTCGCTGGGCGGCTGTCGTGAGGGCCGGACCGCGGTGCGCGACGACAGGCTGGGCCACTCTCACCGACGCCGCGCCGCTTGCCGGGGCGGCCGCGACCAGCAACGGCAACCCGACGGCTGCCGCCGCAGTCGCGGCGAGCCGTATCGTCCGCAAGGTTCTCGCTGAGACGCGCTTCATCGTGTCACCGCCCCAGAGTCGCGCTGATGCCGCTGACGACCTGGGCCTCCGGCACGGTGATGACGGTGGCTTTCGACGCCGAGCCGGCGCCGCGCCACCACTGGGTGCGGTAGCCCGTCGCCCCGCAGCCGGCGGAGAACTTCACGCGGTACGCGCCCGGCTGCAGATCGGTCAGCGTGTACCCGCCGCTGCGGGTCACGGCGACGATCGGCGCCAAGCCGACGACGGTCGGGAAGGCCGTGACGCACGCGCCGCTGACCAGGGCTCGCTGCGGGCCATGGACGGTGCCGGTGATCTCACCGGTCGTCTGCAGCGCAGCGTCGATCCCGGTGGTGGTCTGCCCGGCCGTCACCGTGATGGTTGTCGCAGCGGCCTGCGCCGACGTGTCGTCATACCACTGCGGTGTCAGGTCCGGCGGGCCCGTGCTGCAGTCAGCGGCGCCGAAGTAGACCGTGTACGTCCCGGGCGCGAGGCCAGTGATCAGGTAGCCGCCGCCAAAGCCATCGGCGCTGCCGGAGCCGGTTGAGCCACCTGGGTTATTCGGGTTGGCACTGATCACCTCCACGCACTCGTTGCTGACCTGCACCGGTGTCGGCCCGGCGGTCGTGACGACGCCGGACACCGATCCACCGGGCGCGAGCGTGGCGTCCACCCCGGCCGTGGTCCTTGGCGCGACGACGTTGGCGTGCTTGAGCACGGCCACCAGGTTCACATCCGCGTTGCACGGGCTGAACTCGACCGTGTAGCTGGCGGTGCTGACCCCGGGGATGATGTACGCCCCCGTCTTGCCGGTGGTCGCGGAACCGTACAGGCCCTTGACCGCGTTGTAGGCCTGCACGCAGATGTTCCCCAGCGGCTTGCCCGAGCTGCCAACCACGCGGCCGGAGATCGTGCCGCCGGCGGCCAGCCCGGCGTCGATGCCTGCGGTGACCACGCCGGCCCGGACCTTCACCGGCGTCGCCGATGTCTGCACTGGCGTGCCGCGGTACCACTGCAGGGCGTACCGCGAGTTGGATCCACACGGGAAGAAGTCCACGTCATAGACGCCGGCCGGCAGTGGCTGGATCTGATAGCGACCGCGAGAGCTCGTCGTGGCCTCACCCCCGCCCAGGGCTTGCACGATGACCGAGCCGCGCGTGTTCACCGCACCCACACAGATGCCCGGCAGAGGCCTGCCCGACTTGCTGGTCACCACGCCGCTGATGGTGCCGGCGGGCCGCAGCACCTCGCTGATTCCTGATGTCTTCCCGGCAGCTACCGAGACGAGGGCGGCAGGTGCACCGGAACCACCATCGAACCACTGGTTGCCGTAGCGCGTAGAACCGCAGCCGAAGACTATGTAGTAGAGGCCAGGCTCCAGGCCGCTGACGGCAAACCGCCCGCTGCGGTTGGTGAAGACCACGTTGGCGAGGATGGCGATGTCCGGGTCGGGCGACTCGATGAGCTCCGCGCAGGCACCTGACAGCTTCTTGCCATGGCCATCGGTGACGGTGCCGCTGATCTCCCCGCCCGTCTGCATCCGGGCGTCAATCGTCTGGACGCTGGCGGCGGCCACACTGATCGGACTGGCCAGGTTCGGGTCGCCCTGGTCGTCGTAGTACCACGGCGCGTAGTTGCCCGTGGCGCCGCACCCGGTCTCGAAGCCAAGCTCGTAGGTTCCCGCGGCCATCTGGCTGATGGTGTAGGAGCCATCGCCGGTCGTGAAGGACGGAACGTAGGGACTGCCTGGTCCGGCCAGTTCGATGCAAATGCCGCCGAGGCCGGTGCCGGCCGAGTTGGTCACGGTCCCCCGAATCTCGGCGCCCTGCTGCAGGATGGCGTCAACGCTGGTTACCTTGCCGTCGGTCGCGTGCGCGGACAGGGTCTTGACGACGTAGTTGCCGTTGTTGCCACATCCAGGGTCGAAGGACACGGTGTAGGCGCCCGTTCCCAGGCTCTGCAGGCGGTAATTGCCCGCTGGTCCGGTCGACGTTCCTTCGAAGATCGTGCCGCTCTCGTTGGACGCGACCACGCAGATGCCCTGGAGCAGCTGACCGGTGCTGCTGCCGAACCGCACGGTACCCGCCAGAACGGCACCGGGAACGAGCCTGACGTTGACGGTGCGGTGGTCGGTGCGCCGGATCCTGAAAGGTGCGGGGAACGCGGGCGCGTAGTTCCCGTTCAGGCCGCAACCCCCCATGAAGGACAGCGTGTAGGTCCCGGGGAACACGCCGTGCATCGCGTAGCTGCCGCCCTTGCCTGTCGGTGTCGTGAGCCCGAACTCGGTGCCGGCCATCTGACCAGCAAACGTCACGCAGACACCAGGCAGGCCCCGGCCTGACCGAGTCTTCACAGTGCCGGAGACCTGCCCGCCCTTGGTCAGGCTGCCGTCGATTCCGCGGACCGTCTTGCCGCTGGCTACCTTCACAACGTTGCCGGGGATGAAGAACAGCTCGTTGTGACCTCGGTAGTTCTGCTCTAGCCAGTTGGCTGTGTTCGCGCAGAGATTGAACGGCTCGAACTCGATGTAGTAGGAGCCGGCAGGCAGGCCGTGAATCGTGTAAGCGCCGTTCTTGCCGGTGGTGGCCCCGTATTCGGCTACCGGTCCGGGTCCGGTGGATGTCTGCGCCGCCTCGACGCAGATGCCGCGCAGTCGTCGGCCCTTGCCGGTGACAACGCCCGAGATGCTGCCCGTCTTGGCGGCGGCCGCGGCGCTCAGCGTCTGGTCGGCGCGCGCCAGCGCGCGTTGCCACGAGGCGGGACCGGGCAGCATGGCCGCGGGGTTCAGCGGCCTCAGCGTCATGGTGGGAACGTGGCTTACCCGGCCGGCCTCGACCCGGACGGGCGCGGCGGTCCGCTGCCAGGCGGTCCCGCCCGAGAAGCGCGTCAGGTAGCGCGCGGGCGCGGCGCAGTCCCGGTACTCCACGACGTAACCGCCCGCTGGAAGGCCGGGGATGTCGAATCGGCCGGCCGGGTTTGTGCCGGTGGTCACGCTTCGCCCGGATCCGATCGCGGTCACGCAGGCTCCGGTGAGCGGCAGGCCGTCGGCGCCCTGGACGACGCCGATGATCGACCCGGAGCCCTGTCGGGCGGTCAGCTCTCGCTGCCGCTGTGCTGTCTCTCGCTGTGCTGTCTCTCGCTGTGCTGCCAGTTGCTGTGCTGCCAGTGGGGCAGCGGCAGGACCGGTCTCGGCGTGACCGTCACGCCGCGCGGTCGTCACGTGGGCTGCGTTGGCAGCGGCCTGGTTGGCCGCGGCCGCTGGCGCGGCAGCGACGAGAAGCGGCAGCCCGATGGCTGTCGCGCAGGCCGCGATCACGGCCGCCGGCCACGATCGTTGCACCGTTAAGTCACAGCGTTTGACAGCAGGCATCGGGCAACTCCGTCCCTGTAGAAATGGCCCTGTAGAAATGGGCCCCCGTAGAAATGGCCCGTAGAAATGGCCCCGTACACAACAGATCGTGCGGTAATGGTCGCCCGTTGGACGCGGCTGTGGCTAGGAAGGTTCCACGGATTGTGGATAACGAATTCGCAGCGGCCGTCAGGCCGGCTGGCTGTGGATAAGTCAGCTGGCCCGCAGCATGTCCTCGTCAGGGGCCGCGGCGCTCGGGTCGGCAGTCGGGGTGCCGCCAGCCAGGACCCGGAGGGCGTCAGGTGCCAGGAAGGCGTGCACCGGCTTTCCCTGGGCTAGGCCGTCCGTGCCGCCATCGTTCTGCAGCAGTACCTGGATGTCGGATCCGGCCGCGAGGCGCAGGAACACCTGGGTGGCGGAACCCAGATAGACGAGGCGCTCGACCATGGCCGGGACCCGGTTCGGTCCGGCCGAGCCGTACTCCTCGATCCTGACCCGCTCAGGCCGGATGACCGCGTGCGCGCGGTCGGGAGCGTCAAGGCCGCCGTGCTCGACCGACAGCACGCTGTCGCCGAGCCGGACTTCGCAGCAGGAGCCAGGACCACGGGCGATGACGTCCACCGCCATCAGATTGGAGGCGCCAAGGAAGTCGGCGACGTAGGTGTCGGCGGGCTCCTCGTACACCTCGCTCGGCGGACCGATCTGGACGATCCTGCCGTCGCGCATGACAGCCAGCCGGTCCGACATGGTCAGCGCTTCTTCCTGGTCGTGCGTCACGTACAAGAACGTGATGCCGACCTGCTCCTGCAGCGCCTTCAGTTCGACCTTGAGCGACCGCCGTAGCTTTGCGTCCAGGGCGCCGAGCGGCTCGTCGAGGAGCAGCACCGACGGCTGCAGCACAAGCGCCCTGGCCAGCGCGACCCGCTGCTGCTGGCCGCCGGACAGCTGGCCGGGCCTGCGCTTCTCGAACGCGCGGAGCTTGACGAGGTCGAGCGTGGAGTAGACGCGGCTGCGCAGGTCGGCCTTGGCCAGGTTCTTGTTGCGCAGGCCGAACGCGACGTTGTCGAACACCGTCAGGAAGGGGAACAGCGCATAGTTCTGGAACACGGTGTTGACGTTGCGCCGGTGCGCCGGCATGGCCGAGACGTCGACACCGTCGAGCAGGATTCGGCCCGACGTCGGCTGCTCGAATCCGGCGATCAGCCGCAAGGTGGTCGTCTTGCCGCAGCCGGACGGTCCGAGCAGCGAGAAGAACTCGCCGCTGGCGATCTGCAGGTCGATGTCGTCGACCGCGACCTCGGTGAAGCGCTTGGTCAGCGAGACGAGCTCGATGCGGCCACCAGCCACGTCGGCCTCCTTAGTGTCGTGTTGAACCCTTCTGGTGCACCCTGCGGCGTCCTGGCACCCACGTGAAACCGAGCTGGTCGGCGACAAAACGCATGCCGAGCTCGAAAGCTGTCACCGGGTCAACCTCGGAATCCTCGAGGGCTATCTGGATCGCCAGCCCGTCGAGCAGGCTGGACAGGCAGATAGCGAAGCTGTGCGCTTCGATATCGCGGAACTCGCCGGTCTCCTGGCCGAGAGCCACGATCGAGCTGATCAGTTCTCGCCACCGCTCATCGGACTTCTGCCGTACGCTGGCGACTTCGGCGTTCCTGGCGGCCTGCGCCCAGAAGTCCAGCCAGATGTCCCACGCCAGGCCGGGCTCCGGCTCTTCCTCGGGCAGGCAGTTCATCGCCACGAGTTCCTCGAGCCGTTCCGTCGCGGTGGAGAGATCGGCGAGCCTGCGCTGGCAGACGGTGTACCAGAAGTCCTCGTAGTGCCTGATGGCCTCGGTGAGCAGCAGGTCCTTCGTCTTGAAGTAATAGATGACCAGGGCCGGGCTTACTCCCGACCGCTCAGCCACGTCCGCGATCCTCGTGTCGGCGTAACCGCGCTCGGTGATGATCTCGAGTGCGGCCCTGAGCATCTGGGCACGCCGCTGGTCGGCGGTGCCCTGTGCCTCGGCTGACTCGCTGGCGCGGACTGTCATGTGGGCTGTTCCTTTCGTGGCGGCATACTCCCTGGCCGGATGCCGCCGGTCTGCGTGCTCGCCGGGGTTGCGGGCGGCGGTCACGTGATTGCTCGCGGTGTCTGCTGGTCCTCTTCCTCTTGCGTACAGGCTAGCAGGTTTCTAGACTGAACGTTCAGTCAAATTTTTCTGCGACCGCAGTCACGCGGCACAGACAACAGCGCGGCGGCTGGCCGCACGCACGGGAAAGGCACTTTCATGGCCGCAACGTACGACGCGATCGTGGTGGGCGGAGGGCACAACGGGCTGGTCGCCGCGGCGTACCTGGCTCGCTCCGGAGCGAGGACCGTCGTGCTCGAGGGCAGGCACAAGACCGGCGGGGCCGCGACGACCGAGGCACCCTGGCCGGAGGCACCCGAGTTCCAGGTCACAAGGCTCTCCTATGTGATGAGTCTGCTCCCGCCGACCATCATTGCGGACCTTGAGCTGGCTCGCCACGGCTACAAGATCTTCCCGATGGGACCGTACTACCAGGCGTTCCCTGAGGGCGGCTCCATCAAGCTGTACGCCGACGACGCCAAGCGCAACCACGAGGAGGTGTCCAAGTGGTCGAAGAAGGATGCCGATGCGATGCCGCGCTGGGACGCCTGGCTCGCCGGGCTGGCGGAGGTGCTCGGGCCGCTGCTGCTCACCGTCCCGCCGGCGATCGGTTCGCGCAAGCCGCGTGACCTGGCCGGCACGCTCAAGCTGGCGTGGCGGCACCGCGGCCTCGACGTCCGCACGATCGCCGACGTGACCCGGCTGATGACCATGAGCATCGCCGACCTGCTCGACGACTGGTTCGAGTCTCCGCAGGTAAAGGGCGCGCTGGCGGTCAACGGCGTGATCGGCACCTGGGCCGGCCCGTACGAGCCAGGTACCGCGTATGTGATGGCGCACCACTCGATCGGTGACGTCGGCGATGGCCACCTCGGCAACTGGGGCTTCCAGGAGGGCGGCATGGGCGGCGTGTCCAGCGCCATCGAGTCCGCCGCCCGCAGCCACGGCGCTGAGGTCCGGCTGAACGCCCCGGTCGAGCGGATCTTGGTCGAGGGGGGACGAGCGGCCGGCGTCGTGCTGCGCAACGGCGAGGAACTGCGGGCCAAGGTGGTGGTCTCCACGCTGCACCCGAGGACCGCCTTCCTCGAGCAGGTCGGCCCTGAGCATCTGCCCGCTGACTTCGTCACCGACATCGAGCGGTGGAAGACCCGCAGCGGCGTCGTGAAGATCAACCTCGCGCTCGCCGAGCTGCCCGACTTCACCGCCGACCCTGGCACGTCGCTGGCCGAGCACCACACCGGCTCGGTGGAGATGGCGCCGACGATGGAGTACATCGAGCAGGCGTTCCAGGACGCACGCGACGGCAGGCCCGCGGCCCGGCCGTTCAGCGACGGCGTGATCCCCACCGCGTTCGACAAGACGCTGTGCCCGGACGGCACGCACATCATGTCGCTGTTCACCCAGTGGGTTCCGCACGAGTGGAGCGAGCAGCCGCACACCGATGAGCTCGAGGCCTACGCCGACCGGATGATCGACTGCTACAACGAGCTCGCGCCGAACTTCAAGTCCTCGATCCTGCACCGCGACGTCATCGGGCCCTACGAGATGGAGCACGAGTACGGGCTGGTCGGCGGCAACATCTTCCACGGTGAGCTGTCGCTCGAGCAGCTCTTCCACATGCGCCCGGCGCCCGGGTTCGCCGACTACCGCACCCCGGTGGCCGGACTGTATTACGGCAGCTCGGCAACGCATGCCGGCGGCGGCGTGTGCGGCATCCCTGGATGGCAGGCGGCGAAGGCCGCGATGGCTGACCGGAAGTCGGCTGCGAGGCCCGGGCGGGTGCGCAGGGTCTCACGGCGGTCATGACGGCGGTCGCGCGCGCAGGCCAGTTGCCTGGCACGCCGCGTCACGACGCCAGCCTCGCAGTCCGCGCCATGCTGGAAGCCCGCAGCGTGGCGCTCGTGGGCGCGTCGCCCAGGGTCGGGAGCTTCGGCCGGCGCATGCTCGACGAGGTACGCAAGAGCAGCGCCGGACCCGCTGTCTACCCGGTCAATCCTCGGCACCGGGAGATCGACGGCGCGCGCTGCTACTCTTCGCTCGCTGACCTGCCCGAGGCGTGCGACCTGGTCCTGCTCGCCGTGCCGGACGCCGCCCTCGAGCAGCAGCTGACGCTCGCCGCCGCGTGCGGCAGCAAGGCGGCCGTCATATTCGGGAACGCGTACGACCCGGGGCCGCCTCCCGTTCCGGCGCTACGCGAACGGCTGGCCGCGATCGCCCGCGCGCACGGCATGGCGCTGTGCGGAGCTGGCTGCATGGGATTCGTCAACGTCAGCCACGGGCTGCGGGCGATCGGGTACACCGAAGCCGATCCGCTGCCCGCCGGCCCGGTGGCGCTGGTGACGCACTCGGGCTCGGTGTTCTCCGCGCTGCTGCGCGCCCGTCGCGGCTTCGGCTTCTCGCTCGCCGTTTCGTCCGGCCAGGAACTGGTCACCGCGGCGCCCGCCTACCTGGACTACGCGCTCGGCCTGCCGGACACCGGCGTGCTCGCGCTGGTGCTTGAGGCCGTCAGGGAGGGCTCAGCGCTCCGGGACGTGCTGCGTCGCGCGGCGGTGCGCGACGTTCCTGTCGTGCTGCTCACCGTCGGCGGGTCTGCGGGTGGCCGGAAGATGGTGGCTGCGCACTCGGGCGCGCTGGCTGGGTCCGACGGCGGCTGGGAGGCGCTGGCCCGTACGTATGGAGTGCACAGGGTCGGCGACCTGGCCGAGCTGGCCGACACCGTGGAGCTGTTCGCGGCGGGCCGCAGGGCAGGTGCTTCTCGCTGCGGTGCAGGCGCGGCGCGGGCCGGCATCGCCACCGTGCACGACTCAGGGCTGGAACGGGCGCACGTGGTCGACCTGGCTGAGTCCCTCGGTGTCCCGTTCGCCGAGATCGGGCAGGCTACCGCGGGCAGGCTTGCCGGGTTGCTCGATCCGGGACTGACACCGGCCAACCCGCTGGACGTCTGGGGGACCGGGGCCGACACCCGGGGCCTGTTCGGCGGCTGCATGTCCGCGCTTGCCGACGACCCCGCCGTTTCGGCGGTGGCGCTGGCCGTCGATTTCGTGCCCGAGCTCGACGGTGACGAGTCCTACCCGCTGGCCATGCTGGACGTCGCGGAGACCACACCCAAGCCGCTGGCCGTACTCTCGAACCTGCCTAGCGCTATGGATCTTGACTGGGCCACCCGGCTCCGGGCGCAGGGCATTCCAGTCCTGGAGGGCACGCGATCGGGCTTGCTGGCACTGCGGCACCTGCTCGAGCACGCCGATGGCATCCCCGGTCCAGCAGCGGTCCGCCGCGATCCGCTGCGACGCGCGCGCGGTGCGGCGCTGCTGGCCGGCGGCGAGCCAGCCGGCGCTGCGCTGCTTGAGCTGTTGTCCGGCTACGGAATCACCGTCGCCAAGACCGTGTCAGCGGTGGGCGTCGACGAAACCCTGGCCGCTGCCGAACAGGTCGGCTACCCGGTCGTGCTCAAGACCGGCCAGGCGGGGATCCTGCACAAGTCCGACGTCCGCGGCGTGGTGACCGGCGTCAGGAACGCTGACGAACTGGCTGCGGCGTACGCCGATGTCGCCGGCAGGCTCGGGCCGCGGGTGCTCGTCTGCCAGCAGGTGCCGCCCGGCGTGGAACTGGCACTCGGCATCGTCGCCGATCCGCAGCTCGGTCCGCTCGTCGTGGTCGGGGCTGGGGGAGTGCTGGTGGAGTTGCTGGCCGACCGTGCCGTCGCGTTGCCGCCGGTGTCGGCTGGCCAGGCCCGCAGGCTGCTGGACGGATTGCGCGTGGGCAGGCTGCTGGCGGGCGTCCGAGGCGCACCGCCGGCCGACCTGGACTCGGTGGCGCGCGCCGTTGCCGGGCTGTCGGACCTCGCCGCCGACCTGGGGGATGAGATCGATGCGCTGGACATCAACCCGCTCATCTGCGGTCCCGACGGCGCGATCGCCGTGGACGCGCTCGCCATTCCACGAGCCCGGCAAACGGGATAAACGTCACTGAAAGGCGCGCGGCAGCGCCTGCCTGGCAGGCTGACGTGTTCTTGATAACCTCGCGGCGCTCTGGCCCGGCCGGTGCGGCTGAGTCACAATGTGGTTATGCAACGTGATCGTGGCCGCGGCTTTCGTGCTCTGAGCGTCGACAGGGACTGGTGCGGCAAAGACCCGAGCCGGGCCCTGGGCAGGGACTGGTGCGGCACGGACGCCGACGGCCGCGTCGACGACCGGAGGGCGCTGGGGGACTGGTGCGCCACGGAGCAGCAGTCGCCGGAGCCGGCCGACCTCGGCGTGTTGCTGCGTCGCGTCAGCCTTCGGCGCCCGCGATCGTAACCAGTGCCTGCTGGCCGTCGATGCGCTGGCCGCGGGTCATCAGCCGGAAGCCGAGGAAGCCAAGGCCGGCCACGATGAACGACATCAGCAGCATGACCGTGGCCAGGGCGTTCAGGGCGGGGCCGCCGTTCCCGCCGTGCTGGGTCGAGTAAATGATCACAGACATCGGCTGTGTGGCCGCGGTGGACGAGAGCAGGTCCACGATCACGAAGTCGTCGATCACGCCAGAGAAGACCAGGATCGCGCTGGCGAAGATGGCGGGCACCAGCAGCGGCAGCAGCACCCGGCGGACCGTCTGCCACTGAGTGCAGCCGAGGTCGGCCGACGCTTCCTCGTATTGCTTCCCGATCGTCACCAGCCTGGCCTGGACGATGATCGCGGGCCAGCTCACGTTCCAGGTGACCAGCCCGAGCACTTCGGCGAGGGTGCCGAGGCCGAGGCCCTTGAACCCGGGCAGCTGGGTGAACACGAAGTACATCGCGACACCGAAGATCAGCTCGGGTACCACGAACGAGAGGATCATGATGAAGTTGAAGGTGGACGAGAGCACCCCGCGCCACCGGTTGATGCCGAGCGCGAACGCCACGCCGATCGGCACCGCGATGACGGTGGTGTAGAGGGACAGCTTCAGCGTCTGGAATATCGCGGCGTGCAGCTGGGGGTTGTACCAGATCGAGTTGACCTTGTCACCCCAGTACCACCGGATCGACAGGCCCTGGTAGGTGGCCTGCGACTTGCCTTTGTTGAAGGAGAACAGCACGGCGATCGCGATCGGCACCAGCGACCAGACCAGGTACAGCCAGGTGAACCCCTCCAGGAACCACGGATGGCGCCAGGGGTTGCGGAACAGCAGCGGCCTGGCCCGCCTCGTTCCCGTCGTGGTAGCGATCGGTTCTCTGACTGCCGTGCTGGTCATGACGCCGCCTGGGACGATCGGTTTGTCGCGATCACGTAGTAGATCATCGGCGCGAGCAAGACGAGCAGAACGAGCAGCGACAAGATCGCGCCCTGCCCGGCCGACGGGATGCTGAGCTGCCCCTCAATCAGGTTGCCGATCATCGACGTGCTGCGGGCGCCGGACAGCAGCGTGTTGGTGTAGTAGTCGCCGAGCATCGGCAGGACCGTGATCAGCATGCCGGTGAGTATCGGCTGGCGCGACAGTGGCAGCGTGACCCGCACGAAGGTCTTGGCGCGGCCGAGGCCGAGGTCCCGCCCGGCCTCGATCAGCGACGGGTCGATCCGGTCCAGGCCCGCGTAGAGCACCAGGATCAGGTACGGGATGTAGCCGTAGACCAGGCCGAGCACGACCGTGTACCAGTGGCCCCCAAGCCAGTCCGTGCCGCCGATGCCGACGAACGACAGGACCTTGTTCACGTAGCCGTCGGTCTGCAGCAGGTCGATCCAGGCCAGCATCCGCATCATGTAGCTGATCCAGAACGGCGCGATCAGCAGCACGAGGAACACGCCCTTGCGGCGGCCGGCGAACCTGGCCACGAAGTAGGCGGCGGGGTAAGCGATCACGAGGCTGAGCAGGGACGCCACGGCCACGTACCAGATGGTCCGCCAGGCGTCCTGCAGGGCGAACGCGTTTGGCCCGAACAGGTCGCGCCAGACGTTCGTCAGGTTGGCCGAGCTCCAGGCGAACGGGTTGTAGACCGCCACCGGTGACTCGGTCTGGCGGTCCAGCTTGCCCTCGCCGATCGCGAGCATGGCGTAGAACGGGACCACGAACATGATGGCCAGCCAGAGCATGCCTGGCGCGGCGAGCAGCACCCAGAAGAGCCGGTTCGGCTGGTAGGGCTTCTTCTTGCGTGGCCGGCCGCCGGAAGCGGTCGCGCCGGGTGCGGCGGGCGGTGATTGCGGCGGTGCCTGGGTTCCCATGTCACATCCCGTTGCTCGCGATAAGCCAGGCCTGCTGCCAGAGCGCGTCGGCGTCTACGGGGAGCTGGAGCTCGCCCACGCCGTGGCGGAAGTCGGAAGGCACGACCGCGGTGGACATCAGGCTCGGGGGCAAGATCTGCTCCTTCACCAGCAGCTCGGGGGTGATCGCGTTGAGCGGCTGCATGTACCCGTTCCAGCTGATGTTCTCGACGGCGACCGGCTCGTCGAGCAGGTAGTTGAGGAACAGGTGCGCGAGTACCGGGTTGGAGGAGGAGCGGAGCACGGTGTTGGTGTCGTTCGCGACGGGGCCCTTGCCGTCCCGCGGGAACCAGTACCCGACCACGTCGACAGGGACGCCCTTGGGCATGTACTCGGCCGCCGCCGCCATGTCGCCTGACCACGCGTGGTGGATCCAGGTCTGGCCGGTCGGGACCTCGCTGTAGTCGTTGTTGTCGATGACGAGGTTGACCTCGTTTGCCAGGTTGAGCAGCGTCTGCAGCGAGAGGTTGATCTGATCCTTGCTGGTGGTGTTCAGGTTGTAGATCCCGTTCATCATCAGCCCGAGGCTGATGCCCTCCCGGTAGTCGTCCAGGATCGCGATCTTGCCCTTGTACTTGGGCTGGAAGAACATCTCGCGCCAGGCGTTGCGCATCGCGTAGGGGTTCTCCGGCACCAGGTCCTTCCGCCAGGCGATGCCCGTCGTGTAGATCGTGTACGGCACCGTGTACTGCCAGTGCTGGTCGTAGTAGGGGTTCTGGAAGTCCGGCCAGGCCTGGGTGATGTTCGGGATGTAGCTGTGATTGAGCGGCTGGATCAGCTTGGACTCGATGAGGTCGCCGAGCACGTCGACGGTCGCGCCCATCAGCACGTCGAACTTCAGCCCGCTGCGCAGCTTAGCCAGGGCCTCGTTCATGGTGTTGAACGTGGTCACCTCGACCTTGCACTTGTACTTCTTGGCGAAGCTGTTGACGCAGGCCTGGTTGACGTAGGCGACCCAGTTGTAGACCTGCAAGGTCGCGCCGGTCTCGATGGGCAGGCCGCTGGCGATGGGCTTGTTGCCCGTGGTCGGCCACGTCACCGGGTGGCTCGGCCGCGGCAGCGGGATGTTGTTGGGGCCCACCAGGTACGAGGCGCACGCGTCGAGCAGCGTGGCGCCGCCGCCGGCCAGCAGGGTCGCGGCCAGGCCGCGCCCGAGTGCCTGGCGCCGGGAGAGCGCCTTCGGCGCAGACTCCCAGAGTCCCCGCGGTCCACCGCCTTCTCGCGGATGCATCTGGCGCCTCCTCGCCGGACTAACACGGCTACTGCGGGGGCACCGGGGTTCGCCCCCGGGGCCAGCACTGATGCCGCTGCCTCCTCGCGCCCAGCCGCTCGGCTGACTGAACGTTCCGTCAAACCCGTTTTTCTATTCCGAAAGGATGTACTTGCTTGCCGCCGAGCGCAAGGCCTTTCGTGTTACTGATCTGTTTGCAGGTCTGTGTCGCGCAGCGGCTCGCGGCGCACCGCAGCCGCGAACGCGGCGAAGTTCTCGACGAACTTGTCGATGTCCGCCTCGTCGTGCTGGACCGAGATGAGCCACTGCTCGATCTTGCCCCAGGGTGGCAGGAAGACGCCGCCGTTGTGCTGGAAGAGCCAGTGGGCGTGACTGTAAGCGTCCTCGACCCCCAGGAACCCGCGAAAGTCGGTGACCGGCTCCGACGAGAACACCACGCATCCCTTGGCGCCGACCGACACCACGCGGGCGGCCAGGCCGTTGCGCGCTATCTCCTGCTCCAGGCCCTGCACGGCCCTGATCCTGAGCTTCTCCAGCCTCTCGTAGGCGTCCGGGGTGGCCACCTGCGTGAGCATGGCCCGGCAGGCGGCCATCGCGAGCGGGTTGCCGTTGAACGTACCGACCATCTCGTAGTCGCCGTTGGCCACGTGCCCCATGACGTCGGAGGTGCCGCCGATCGCGGCTACCGCGATGCCGCCGCCGATCGCCTTGGCCAGGCACACGATGTCCGGCGTCACACCGGTAAGACCCACTGCGCCGGCGTGCCCGGCGGTCAGTCCGGTCTTGACCTCGTCGAAAGTAAGAAGGGCGCCGTGAGCGTGCAGCAGGTCCTTCAGGCCGGCCAGGTAACCCGGCTGCGGCTTGATGATCCCGGCGTTCATCATGATCGGCTCGAGGATCATGCCCGCGACCTGGCCCGGGTTCTCTTCCAGGCGGCGCTGGACGGCGGCCAGGTCGTTGAACCCGACGACGAGCGTCAGGTCGGTAATCGCCCTGGGAATCCCGGTGCTGGCCGGCACGCTTTCCGGCCGGCCGGCCGGCCCGATCGGGTCATCCTCGTCGGGACAGACCGAGACCTGCACGGAGTCGTGGTGGCCGTGGTAGCAGCCCTCGACCTTGATGATGAGGTCGCGGCCGGTCACGGCGCGCATCAGGTGGACCGCGTCCATCGTGGCCTCGGTGCCGGAGTTGGCGAACCGCCACTGCGGCAGGCCCCACCTGGCGGACAGCTCCCGCGCGACATCGATGGCCGTCTGGGTGGGCTGGGCGAAGTGCGTGCCGCAGCCGACCTGATCCCTGACGGCTTCGACGATGGCCGGGTGCGCGTGGCCGGCGAGGGACACGCCGTACCCGCCGTGCAGGTCGACGTACTCGGTGCCGTCCACGTCGTAGATCTTGGAGCCCTTGCCGTGGCTCAGCCAGACGGGCTGCGGGCGGGATATCTGCCAGCTCGAGACCACGCCGCCTGCGAGAGCGGTGCTGGCGAGCCCGGCCAGCCGGGCGGACTCGGGCTGGCGGCTGACGAAGATCTTCTCCTGGGCCTCGATGACGTCCTCGAGCGAGGCACGGGGTGCGGCGCTCGCCGGGGCGGGACTAGTCGGTCTGGTTGCTTCGGCCGGTGTCGTGGCCATGATCGCGCTCCTCACGCGGTTGACTGAATGTTCAGTCTAAGCGCACAGGCAGACGCCTGACAAGGACTGGCCGCGGAAGGCGGGCGCTGGCGGGCATGCGCTGTCACGCCTGCCTGAGAAAGCCGAGCATGGCTCTATGCCATTCGGGTTTAATCGATTGTTCACGGCGGAGATAGGTCCGTGTTCAATACGTGCCTTTACCGTCCGCTCATGACGTCCTCACGGATCACACCAGAACAAGCAAGTCGCCTCAGCCTCGCTGAGCAGCACGACTGGTTCCGTCGTGCTACCTCCCGCCGCGCGCTGCTGCGCGGCGGACTCGTCGGCGCAGGCGCCGCAGTCGCCGGGCCAGCCCTCCTCACCGGCAGCGCCTCCGCCGCCGCGACCAAGCCCGGCAGGAAGGGCGCGCCCTCTCTGCTGCAGCGCCACGACGGCCCTGGCGGCGCGTACCTGCCGCCGTTCGGCCGCCACATCGCCTACGGCGCGGACCCCGGTACCCAGATGTCAGTCGGATGGCAGGTTGCCGCCGCGGTCAGCAATCCGTTCATCCGCGTTGGCGACTCGCCGTTCGGCCTGAGCCACCGGATTCCTGCGGAGGTCCGCAACCTGGCGACGCCCGCCAGCGTGTGGAACACCTCGACCAACACCCCCGTCGACTCGGTACCGCCGTCGCTCGCGACGTCGACCATCGAGCAGTACTACCTGCACGCGCAGCTCAGCGGACTGCGGCCGGGCCGCACCTATTACTACAGCGTCGGGCACGACGGCTGGGACTCCGGTGACGTCGCCGGATCGTTCACCACCGCGCCGCGCGGCAGGGTCCCGTTCACGTTCACCGCGTACGGTGACCAGGGCGTCACCTACGACGCGGTCGGCACGACGAACCTGATCAGGGCCCAGAACCCCGCGTTCCACCTGCACGCCGGCGACGTTTCCTACGCCGAATCCGGCGGCAGCGGGCTGCTCACTGACCCCTACGACCCACGGGTGTGGGACCAGTGGTTCCCCGAGATCGAGCCGGCCGCCGGGGTCATCCCGTACAACGTGGTGGTCGGCAACCACGAGATGGAGCCGTGGTACTCACCGGACGGCTACGGCGGCGACTTCGCCAGGTTCGACTTCCCCGGCACGACCAGCACCGGAGCGCCCACCACCTACTACTCCTTTATTTATGGGAACGTGGGCGTTGTCGCGCTGGACGCCAACGACGTCTCCTACGAGTTGCCTGCAAACTTCGGGTACTCGGGTGGCGCGCAGGTCAGCTGGCTCAACTCGACACTTGCCGCGCTGCGGGCCAACCCGCAGATCGACTTCATCGTCGTGTACTTCCACCACTGCGCGTACTGCACGTGCACCACGCACGGCTGCGACGGTGGCGTGGAGAAGTACTTCGTGCCGGCCTTTGACACCTACTCGGTCGACTTGGTGATCAACGGTCACAACCACATCTTCGAGCGCACGTACCCGATCAGGAGCGGCTCGGCCGTCAGCACGAACGTGCCGGTCGGGGCCAGCTGGAACTCAGCCAACGGCACGACGTACGTCACGGCCGGCGGGGCGGGCAAGAGCCTGTATGCCTTCTCGGCCGAGGACTACTACGAGGGCGACGAGCCGTCGGGCGCGCCTACGTCGGTAGCCACGTACATCAACGAGTACGACCCGTCGACCGGCGTGACATCGACCACGGCCGAGAACGTGAACTGGTCGGCGATCCGCTACACCGGTTACTGCCTGCTTGTCC
This sequence comes from Streptosporangiaceae bacterium, assembly GCA_030052355.1. The sequence goes on from JASIGS010000602.1 coordinate 19,163, forward strand.
TCGACAGCACGCCCAACCGGTCCTCCGGTGGGACGCTGCTGGTCCGCGGTCTCGACGAGGCCGGCAACGAACTCGACAGGTTCACGCTGCTGCGGTAGCGGCGAACCCCCTGCAGTTACGGGTCGATCTGTGGCCCCGGCCGGCTCGCCGGCCGGGGCCACAACGATGCAGGGCCGGCCAGCCGGTTGCTCTCAGCTGTCTGTGGCCGGGTCCGCGCGGTGCTCGGTCGTGGACGGCAGCGGGCTCAGTTCGGCCGCAGCCTGCAGCGGCGGTACGGGCAGCGGCACCCTGCGATCGCCGCCGCCGTGCGCCGCGAGCACGCGCTGGTGGTAGGCCTCGAGTTCGGCGACGAACTCGGGCTGCCGGTACGGGCGGCCGTCGACCACGGGTCCGACAGACCCGTCGATGATCGCGGTGACATCCTGGCCGCTGATCGTCTTGTGCAACTCGAGCGCGTGGCTGACCGCGAGCACGTTGGCGCGGTTGTCTGCCAGCACGGTTCCAGTGTTCTCGGCGAGCGCCTCCAGGTGCGCCTCGGCCCGCTTGCCGAGGGAGGTCTCCAGCACGTTGCGGTCGTTCCCGTCAGCGACGGGGTGCGCGTCGTGCGGCGCCCGCGTCGCGGCGTAGGAGCCGAACTGGCCGCCCATGCCCCACAGGCCCTCCATCGCCAGCGAGATGGTCGTGGCGTTCTGCAGGTCGCCGGACACCCCGGAACTTGAGTCCCCGCCGAAGAACATCCGCTCGCCGACCAGGGACGCCAGGCTGACCATGATGTCGGCCTCGTACTCGCTGCGCCAGGAAGTGAACTGCTCCTCGATCGGGATGGGCTTGACGAAGCCGAGGTAGTCCGCGCCCTTCTGGATCGTCGCCGTATCGATGACGTTCCTCTTCTGCATGAAGTAGCTGACCACCGCGTGGCAGGCCTCGTGCAGGGCGACGGCGTGGCGTTCCCGTTCGACGTACTCGACGCCCTCGGACGGGCCCACGCTCTTGGCTAGCTTCGCCCGCGTCACGTCGCCCCAGGTGATCACGTCCCGGCCGTCCCGGAGGGCGGCTATCAGCGACTCGTTCACCAGGTCCTTGATCGTCGCGCCGGTCGCGTACGGGGTGATCGTCGCCAGGTGGTCGATCTGCTCAGGGGTGATCTCGTTACGGACCTTGGCGAAGTAGCCCTCGTAGGTGCGCTTCCTGCCCTCCTTGGACGGGTAGCCCACCCGGTACATGCGGTCGAGCCTTCCCGGCCGCAGCAGAGCCTCATCGAGTGCGCTCGGCATGTTGGTTGCCATCATGATCAGCATCCGGTACTTGGGCGGCGGCTTCGGCCTCATCCCGAGTGCCCGGCGCACCACGCGGTTGATGAAGCCGCGCGGCTTCTTCAGGCCGGACATCTCGGTGAGCAGCGCCTGCAGCGTGCCCATGCCGCCCCCGCCCATGCCCATGCCGGTCGGGATCATCTGCCGGAACCTGCCCTGCCGCGGCGGCGCGGGAGCGGCTCGCAGCGCCTGCGCCCATAGCGCCGACTGGGTGTCGGAGCTGAGGTAGCTGAACCCGTGGCAGGCGGTGACCAGGCTGGCCGGGCTGATCGGCTCGTAGCCGGGGCCGCGGACGCCGCCCTGGCCGCCGACGCCGCCGCCGCGGTTACCGAGGGAGTCTGCCTCGTCGAAGAACACGATCACTCCGCCGTACCGCACGGACAGCTTGCGCAGCCTGCGGAACAACCCCTTCACCTTGAGGATGCCGACGCCGAAGAACATGTTGATGAACGCACCAGGGTCGACGAAGACGTACGGCAGCCCGGTCTCGCCCGCCACGGCCTCGGCCATCAGTGTCTTGCCGGTGCCAGGCGGTCCCCAGAGCAGGATGCCGCCCGGCACGTGTCCGCCCTTGGACTCGATCAGCTCGGGATTCTCCAGGAACAGGATGTTCTCCTTGACCTTCTCGAGCACGTGGTCCTGGCCCCATACGTCGGAGAACCTGGTGGTGACGTCGCCTGGGTAGTAGACGTCCACGCCGCCACGGGACATGAACCAGAAGATGGCCGCGAACTGCGCCACGCCGAGCGAGATGATCGCCATCACGTAGATGATGTCCGGCAGGACGTGAATGATCGTCGCGGGAACCTTGAACAGCCCGAGCAGCGGCGAGGTGTGGTAAGCGAGCCCGAAGATGATCGCCAGGACCGCGATCGCGATCAGCCACTTGACGGCGCGGGAGATCCGGAACCTGGTGTAGTCGCTCATCCGGTGCGAAAGCCGGTCGCTGCGCGCGAACGCCCGCCCTGATGCCCGGTAGTAGCGCGGCGAGTGCTCGGCGATCAGGTAACTGAGCTGGCGGAGCGCCTCGATGCAGAACAGCAGCACGAGCCAGCGGCCGGTGCCCGAGGCCACCTGCAGGTTCAGTCGTGCCGCTGCGTTGAAGCCGAGTATGACGTCGTTCGCCATGTCGTACCAGACGACGATGAACCACAGCAGGGCGAGCAGGATGAGGAACTTCGACCGGTCCCACACGGCGAGTGGCTGGCGGGTTTGGCGCAGCGGGTCGTACCGGCCGTACGGATTGCGCGGGCCGCCGTTCCGGCGCCGGCGCCAGCGCGGGCGGCGCGAGCCGCTGCTGGTCAGGCCCGTCGGGTCGTGTGGTGGCTGGGACATCACGATCCTTGCACTGTGAACGAATTAACCACTGCGGCGATCTGCGATTCGTGTGCCGCGAAGCAGGCCTGGTAGCACTGGACGAGCAGCAGGTACAGCTTGGTCGTCGCGCCGTTGGTCAGCACGGTCTGGTCGAAGGCGTCCGGCTGGCCGTTGACGTCGTACTCGAACAGCTCGTTGATGCCCCGCACGCCGTCTTTGCCGGTGACCGTGTCGCTGGTGATCAGCCGGAAGCCGGTGAGCGTCGAGCCGTCCTTCGCGGCCGCGCTGCGGGCCGGCGAGGTCACCGGCAACAGCAGGTCCTCCATGTTGTTGAAGGACAGTTCGGCGCGCAGCGACCCGTTCATGTCCTGCACGCTCGCGTAGACGACCGGCTCCCCAGAGCCGTCGAGTAGCAGGCTAGGAGGCGGGTTGAGCTGCGCGCTGTAGGCGCGCGAGAAGGTGATCGAGCCGCCGTCTGCCCCGGCCGGGGAGGTGCTCAGCGCCTCCTGCACCTCGG
>JASIGS010000603.1 GCA_030052355.1 Streptosporangiaceae bacterium
AGCGCGTTCACGACCTTGTTCCTGTCCACGTCCAGCACGCTCGCGTCGCCCTTCGCGGCGACCGCCTGCCTGGCTATGTTCTTGGCAAGGTCCCAGTTCACCGGGCCGCCCTGCCAGGACATGAGGTCCGCGAACTGCCGGAGCGCCTCGGCGAACTGCTGCGGGTCGCCCATCGGCCCCAGCGGGCCCATGCCGCCTAGCGGGCCAAGAGGGCCGCCGGAACCGGGGCCGCCGGAACCGGGTCCAGAGGAACCAGCACCGCCGGAGCCGGCTCCGCCCGGCCGGTCAGGATCGTCGCCGGGCCTGCCCGGCGGGCCGAAGCCAAAGGGAGGCTCAGTCACGGTCGCCTCTCAGGCAGGATGGAAGGGTCCACATTCGCCAAGCTATCCCAGGAGCGGTCCGTGGTGAGCACCCGAGTAGCTCAGGTTCGCCACGAGCGCAGCCCTGGCAGCCGGCCGGTGACCGAGCCGGCTGACGCGGGGGCGGGGATGGTCGCTGCCGAGTCCGCGCCGCTGGTGCAGGCGGCGGAGCGCGGGCAGCCCGCCCGCGAGGCGCGCGGCGCCGGGCCGGTGGTCGCCGTCACCGGAGCGGCCCGCGGTCTCGGCTACGCGCTGACCAGCAAGCTGGCCGAATCCGCGGGCGTCAGCCGCGTCGTGGCTATCGACGACCATCGTGGTGACGTGACGGGCGTGACCTGGCGGATCGTCGACGTGCGGGACCCGGCGCTGGCTGGCAGGCTGACGGGGGTCGACGTGGTGGTGCACACGGATGTCGACTTCTCGCCGGACACGGATGCCAGATCCCGGCGTGCCTTCAACGTGCGCGGGGCCCAGACCGTGCTGACCGCGGCCGCGGCCGGCGGCGTGGGGCGGGTGGTGCTCGTCACCAGCGCGATGGTGTACGGGGCGGGCCCGGACAATCCGGTCCCGCTGCCCGAGGACTTTCCCCTCAGCGCCGACTCGGACGGCAGCGTCGTCGGTGACCTGCTGGAGATCGAGCACCTGGCACAGCGCGCGCCGCGCGTGCACCTCGGCCTCGACGTGACCGTGGTTCGTCCGGCCGCGCTGGTCGGTGACGGCATCGACACGCTCGTGACCAGGCACTTCGAGGCGCCCCGCCTGCTAACCGTCAAGGGCTGCGCGCCCGCCTGGCAGTTTTGTCACGCCGACGACCTGGTCTCCGCGCTTGAACTCGCGGCCGAAGGGCGGGTGACCGGGGCGTTCGCCGTGGGATCCGACGGCTGGCTGCAGCAAGAGCAGCTAGAGGAACTGTCCGGGATGCGCAGAATCGAGTTGCCAGCGAGGCTGACCTTCGCCACAGCCCAGCGGCTGTACCAGGCCGGCATCACGCCCGCGCCGGTGACCGACCTGCGGTACGTGGTGTACCCGTGGGTCGTTGACTGTGAGACCCTGCGCAATGCCAGCTGGCGGCCAAGTTACGACAACGCTGAGGTGCTTGAGGTACTGCTGGCGCAGCGAGCCGGCCATCACGCGGTGGCGGGGCGCCGGCTCGGCAGGAAGGACGCGGCGATCACCGCGGCAGGCGCCACGGTGGCCGTCATCGGCACCGCCGAGATCGTCCGCCAGGTACGGCGCCGTCGCCGTGGGTCGAGCTGAGCCATCGAACTGGGCCATCGAACTGAGCTTCGGTTAGCCTCCGCCCGGCCGGTGAGCTTCCTGAAATGGTCGTCGCCGGACGAATGCCACAGCGGCGTGAGCACGCGCTGCTGCTCATAAGGTCGCCCGCTGCCTGTAACTTGGCATCGTGAGCGTCATCAGGATGACAGACCTCCGGGCCGAGCCCCTGTCGGTTGACGAGGTTCGAGCCGCGGTCGCCGAGCCGGAAGCCGGGGCCGTCGCCATCTTCATCGGCACGGTCCGCGACCATGATCACGGGCGCGAGGTGACGGCGCTGTCCTACAGCGCGCATCCGTCCGCTGCCGCGGAGCTGGCCCGCGTCGCCGAGAAGGTAGCCGCCAGCCACCCGATCACGGGCCTGGCCGTCGTGCACAGGACCGGGGACCTGGAGGTCGGCGACCTGGCGGTCGTCGCGGCCGTATCGGCGGCGCACCGAGACGCTGCGTTCGCCGCCTGCCGCGAGCTGATCGAAGAGCTCAAGGCGACCGTGCCCATCTGGAAGCACCAGTCGTTCATCGCGGGTGACAGCGAGTGGGTGAATAGTGCGTAGGCTTCCGGCCGTGCGCGACGTGCTGCCGAGGTCCCACCGGCTGGCGACGCTGGTCATCGCGGGGATCTGCGTGGTCGTCGGGCTGGTGGTGGCGACGGTCGCCTCGGTGCCTTACGTCGCGCTCAGTCCCGGACCGACCCTGAACACGCTGGGCAGTCCGTCGGGCAAGCCGCTCATCCAGATCTCGGGTGCTCGCACATACCCGACCACCGGGCACCTCAACATGGTGACCATTTCCTACTCGGGCGGCCCGGGCACCAGGTTCGACATCTTCAGCGCGCTGAGCGCGTGGCTGACTCCCGGCGACGCGGTGGTGCCGGAGAGCGAGATCTTCGGCACCAACCAGACCCAGCAGCAGGTGGTGCAGCAGGACACCCAGGAGATGGTCGGATCGCAGCAGGACGCGGCCGCCGCTGCGCTGTGCTACCTGAACATCAGCTACAAGACGATCGACACGATCGCCGTCACGAAAAAGGGCTATCCCGCCTACGGCGTGCTCAAGCCTGGCGACGAGATCACCGCGGTGGACGGCACCCCGGTGGGCTGCCACCACACCGCCGTCAGCATGATCACGGCCAGGAAGCCGGGAGCTCCGGTGACGCTCACCATCGTCAGGGACGGTGTCACCAAGACCGTCACGCTGGCCACCAAGGACGTCGACGGCACGCCCGTGATCGGCGTCCAGCTGGCAGCGGAGACCTATCAGTTCCCGTTCAGCATCAAGATCGACATCCCCGGTATCGGCGGGCCGAGCGCGGGCATGATGTTCGCGCTGGGGATCATCGACAAGCTCACCAACGACAGCCTCACCGGCGGGCGCTTCATCGCCGGGACCGGGGAGATCGAGGCCACCGGAGGGGTCGAGCCGATCGGGGGAATCCAGCAGAAGATGGTCGGCGCCCGCGACGCTGGTGCGACGATCTTCCTCACCCCCGCGGCGAACTGCTCGGATACGGTGGGCGCGGTTCCCAGCGGCCTGCGCCTGGTCAAGGTGAGCACCCTGTCCGGCGCGGTCGCGGCCCTGAAGGCGATCAAGAAGGGGCAGCCGGTTCCATCGTGCTGACCGCCCTGTGCCGCAGCGCCGCAGGCACCCGCAGGGGGCCCGGGGCCGCCCCCGGACGGGCACCCGCAGGGGTCCGCGACGCGTGCGTGAGGGGGTCAGGACCCTGGCGCGCCGGCCGTGCGCTACCGCGGCGCGTCGGCACCGCCGAGGGCGTACGCTCAGATCTGATGGGACATCCCCAGGGCGGGGCAATCGGTTGATGCGTGCGCGTCCTGGCACGGCC
>JASIGS010000604.1 GCA_030052355.1 Streptosporangiaceae bacterium
ACGGTGACCGTGACGACCCGCTCGGGTTCGTCCGGCTCGTGTTCCCAGGCCCAGGTGAACGTCAGCATGCTGCCGGGCGCATAGCCGACGACCTGGCCAGCAAGCCGCGCCGGGATCTTAGGGAACGACACGCAGTACGGACCGCCCGGCCGCAGCTCGGTCGTCAGATCCCCGCCCCACCAGCGCACGAGCACAGCGGGATCGGTGAACGCGGCCAGCACCGGACCGGGATCACAGCCAGCAAGCTCAAGCACAGCCCGCAGTACAGGGCCGTCGTCGTCAACACGAACCACGCCGCCGACCATAGTGCTTTGGCCGGCCGAACGTCGCCCGCCCCAGGGGTCAGGCAGCCATGGCTGGCCACGTGCGCACTTTGCTTACGTGCTGAGGCGCCGAACCTCCCGGTCCCACGCCTGGGCGCCCATCTGGACTGCTTCCCAGGGGCTGCCGAGCGGCGGGGTGTATGACAGGTCGAGGTCGCTTACCTCCGCGACCGTCATGCCGTTGAAGATGGCCGTCGCGGCGATGTCGATCCGCTTGGCGATCTCGGCGTGCTTGTGCCCGAACAACTGCATGCCAAGCAGCCGGCCCGTGCGCCGGTCGCCGGTGACGCGCATCGTGATGCGGTGGCTGCCGGGATAGTAGGCCTTGTGGTCGTCGGCCTCGGACTGAATCGTGACCGGGTCGAATCCGGCTGCCGCGGCCTCGTCGTGCCTGAGCCCGGTCCGGGCTGCGGCCTGGTCGAAGATCTTCACGACCTGCGTGCCCAGGCTGCCCGCGAACTGCCGGTCTGCGCCGAGGGCGTTCTCTCCGGCGACCCGGCCCTGCTTGTGCGCCGTCGTGCCGAGTGGCAGGTACGTCTCGCCGAGCAGCCGGTGATAGGTGCTCACGCAGTCGCCCGCGGCGAGAACATCGGGCAGGCCGGTCTGCATGCCGCGGTCGACGCCGATCGCGCCGCGCGGGCCAATCCGTGCCCCCGCCGCCGCGGCCAGCTCGGCGTCGGGCCGGACACCGGTGACCACCAGCACCATGTCGGCCATCCGCGCCACGGCTTCGCCCGATGCCGTCTGGGCCTCGACCCGCAGCCTGGCCGAGCTGGCTGACGGTGCCCTGCTGATCTGCCGGGCGGTCGTCCTCGTCAGAACGTCAACGCCCTGTTCGGCAAGTTCGGCGCCAACGAGCGCGCCGAGTTCGGCGTCGACGGTGGCGAGCACCTCGGGCAGCTGCTCGATCTGCGTGACCGCGAGGCCGCGGGCGACCAGCGCGTCGGCCATCTCCAGGCCGACGTAGCCGGCCCCGATAATGACCGCGCTGGCCGGGGAGGCTTGCTCGATCGTGCGCATGACGGCGAACGTGTCGCCCATCGTGTGCAGCACGTGCACGCCGTCGTCGGCGCCGACCGCACCAGGACCGCTCAGGCCGGCGATCGGCGGCCGGACCGGGACCGCGCCGGTAGCCACGATGAGCTTGTCGTAGGAGACCAGCTCGTCCCGCCCGTCTGGTCCGGTGACCAGGAGTTTGCGGCCGGGAACGTCGATTCGGCGGGCTAGCGTGTCGAGCCGCAAGGTCATCCCGGTGGATTCAAGATCGCCGACGGTGCGGTGCGCGAGGTTACGCCAGTGCGTGACCTCGCCTGAGACGTAGTACGGGATGCCGCAGATGGAGAAGTTCGGGTAGGCGTCGGCGACGATCACGGTGACCTCAGCGGCCGACGGGTCGAGCTCGCGGGCGCGCAGGGCAGCGCTGATGCCCGCGTCGCTGCCTCCGATCATGACCAGGTGCACGCTTGGCTCCGGTGTCGTCAGAAGTGTCGATGGCCGCTTGGCCTGCTGACGGTGACGACTACGCCATCACCCGCTGGGTAGGCCGCCGGTTGCTCAGCGCAGCCAGCGTGTTCATGTGGCACCGCGACCTCCGCAGCTTCGGCCGGGGTGATGCCCGGATAGAGCAGCCTGATCAGCCCGACCGCGAGGATGCCGCCGATGACCTGAGCGCCGATGTAGACCGGTGCCGAGGACGGGGCGATGCCAGCGAAGGTGTTGGAGAACATCCGGCCGATCGTGATGGCCGGATTGGCGAAGCTGGCCGATGAGGTGAAGAAGTAGGCGGCGCCGATGTAAGCGCCCACGGCGGCGGGAGTCGCGCGGCTTCGGCCCGACCGCGCGAGAGCGAAGATCACCAGCATCAGCCCGACCGTCGCGATGATCTCAGCGAGAAAGTGGGCGCCGGAGGCCCGGTGCTTCACCGAGATGCTGACCGCCGGCAGGGCGAACATCACGTTCGCGGCGATGGCGCCCGTGACGCAGCCGGCCACCTGGGCGGGCAGGTAGGCGAGGGCATCCCGCCACGACACGCCGCCGAATGCGGCGGCTACGAAGGACACGACGGGGTTGAAGTGACCGCCAGAGACCGGGCCGAACATCAGAATGATCGCGAACAGCCCTGCTGCGGTGGCGGCCGCGTTCTCCAGCAGCTCCAGGCCCGTATCGCTGGGAGACAGGCGCTGGGCAGCGATCCCGGAGCCGATCACCAGGGCGGCGAGGAAGGCGCTGCCGAGGAACTCGGCCGCAACCCGCCGCCACAGCGCGACCTCGTCCACGCCCAGACTCTCCCCGACTTTATAGATAGCTGTCGATACAGAGCCAGCTTGCCAGCTGCATCGATACTCGTCAACATAGAGGCATGTCAATCCAGCCCGGCACGGAGGACCTGACCATCCTCGCCGCGACAGGCGCCGACGCCTGTGCCCAGCCGGCCCTGGTCAGCGAGCCGATCGACGAGACCTCGGCGGCCGAGCTGGCACAGGTGTTCAAGGCACTCGGCGACCCGGTCCGGCTCCGGCTGGTGTCCCTGATCGGCGCCCGGGATGGCGGCGAGGTCTGCGTCTGCGACCTCACCAGCGCCTTCGACCTGTCCCAGCCGACCATCAGCCACCACCTGAAGGTGCTGCGCGAGGCCGGGCTGATCGACAGCGAGCGGCGCGGCACCTGGGTGTACTACCGGCTCGTTCCCGCTGCGCTTGACCGGATGGCCGGGCTGCTGTCAGTCCGGGTCGGCTAGACCTCGACGGCCTAAGAGCTGTCCCAGCCCGCCAGCCACAAGGATCTGGTGCGGCTGAGCCGAAGCTCCTGTCCCGAACCGAGACAAAGTCGCGTCGATCTGCCGTGAGTTCGGACACCATCGTGGGCAGTGACAAGAAGAGGGAGACGGGATCGTCCCGGCGAGGATCGCGAGCAGGAGGCGGCGGCATGAGCAGGACGTCGACGAGCATCGACGGCATGCTCGCTGCCTGGCTGCCGCGACAGCGCTGGTTCCCCGGCCGCGACACGGCGGTATCAGAGCTGAACGTCGTTTCCGACGTGGAGCTTGCACCTGGTGACCCGGCCCTCCGGCACCTGATCGTGGAGGCGGCCCTGCCGCACGGCAGCGCCAGGTTTCAGGTGCTCGTCGGTAGCCGGGCGGACCCGCCACCCTGGCTCCGCGACGCTGTCATCGGCCGGGACGACGCCGCGACCTACTTCGACGCACTGCACGACCCGGAACTGGCAGCGATCCTGCTCGAGGGGATTGCCGGACAGCGCACCACCGGTCCGCTGCGCTTCGTCCGCGAGCCGGCCGCGGAGATCGGGACCTGGCCGGACGGCCGCCGGCTGACCGCGGAGCAGAGCAACACCAGCCTGGTGTTCGGCGACCAGGCGATCATGAAGGTGCTCCGCAGGCTGTTCCCTGGCGCGAACCCCGACCTCGAGGTCGCCGACGCGCTGGCCAGGCTCGGTTCCGCCCGGGTCGCGGCGCCGTACGGCTGGATCGAGACGCAACTGGACGGTGAGCCTGTCCTGCTCGCTGTGCTGTCGGAGTTCCTCGCGCACGCCAGCGAGGGCTGGCAGATGGCGAGAGCTGCCGTTAGCCGCCTCTGCGCAGCGCAGGACGGGCACGTGGACGCCGGGCCGGACGGGTCGGCCGTGCCGTTCGCGGCGGAGGCTCGCGCACTCGGCGCTGCAACCGCCGAATTGCACGCGGACATGGCCGAGGCATTCGGCACCCGCGCGATGACACCGACCGAACTGTCCGGTCTGTCCGACGATCTCACCAGCAAGCTGGCCGACGCCATCAGGGTCGTGCCGGAGCTGGCCAGCCTGCGGGACAGGCTCGAGGCCGCGTTCGCTGCCGTCGGCGAGCTGGGCGGGCCAGTGCCCATCCAGCGGATCCACGGCGACTACCATCTGGGACAGGTCTTGTTCGGCCAGCACGGCTGGGTCGCGCTTGACTTCGAGGGGGAGCCTGGCGTGCCGCTGGCCACGCGGCGGGCGCTGGCACCGGCGATGCGAGACGTGGCCGGGATGTTGCGCTCGTTCGACTACGCGGCCAGGCACGAGCTGATGGGCCGGTCAGACGCCGGACGTCTCGGCGCGGTCGCCGGCGACTGGGCGCGGCGCTGCCAGGCCGAGTTCTGCGCAGGTTACGCGGATGCCGGCGGAGCCGACCCGGCCGACAACGCGACACTCCTGCGAGCGCTGACTCTGGAGAAAGCGGTCTACGAAGTGATCTATGAACACCGGCACCGGCCGTCCTGGACGTCCATCCCGCTCGACTTCCTGGCGACGGCATGACCGCGGACACCAGCCGGGCCGACAAGATCGCCCTGCACGAGATCGACTCGGTGGTGGCCGGGGAGCACCACGACCCGCATGCCGTGCTCGGCGGCCACCCGGATGGCGGCCGCGTGACGATCA
>JASIGS010000605.1 GCA_030052355.1 Streptosporangiaceae bacterium
CAACGCGTCTTGAGCGGAATCAGTTCCGGTAGGGGCGGAAGAAAGCGCGCAGTTCCTGCGCGTAGAAGTCTGGATCTTCAAGCGGTGCGAAGTGCCCGCCGCGCGGGGCCTGGGTGAACCGCACGAGGTTCGTGGTGCGCTCCAGCCACGTCCTCGGCGGCTGGCTGATGTTGCCGGGGTACAGCGTGAAGCCAGATGGCACCTCGACCCTGCGGGCTTGCTGCGCGGCCGGGATCTGACCGTTCGCGCGATACATGCGCATCGACGAGCCGATGGTCTCGGTGAGCCAGTAGATCGTGACGTTGGTGAGGACTTCGTCCATCGTGAAGGACCGCGAGATGTCGCCGCCGCAGTCGCTCCATGCCCGCATCTTCTCGACGATCCACGCGGCGAGACCAGCCGGGGAATCGGTGAGCCCGACCGCCGCGGTCTGCGGCTTGGTGCGGTGCATCGCCATGTAGGCGCCCTCGGCCGCGCCCCACGCCACCATGTCCGCCATCCAGGCGCGCTCCTCTGGCGTCAGGTCGGCGGGGTCCCCGAGGTAGACCGGTACGCCCGCGTCCATGCGGTGCACGGCCGCGACCTGTTCGGGGTAGTTCAGCGCGAGGTAGTTGCTCACGCCGCTGCCGATGTCCCCGCCGACGGCGCCGAACCGCTGGTAGCCGAGGCCGTCCAGCAGGCGGGCCCACAGGCCCGCGACGTCGATCGCGTCGAGCGGCAGGCCGGTCGGCCGGTCGGAGTATCCGTAGCCGGGCATGTCGGGCACCACCACGTCGAACGCGTCGGCGGGGTCACCGCCGTGTGCCGCCGGGTCGGTCAGTAGCGGGATGACCTTCGTGTAGCGCCAGAACGAGTCCGGCCAGCCGTGGCAGAGAACCAGCGGCAGCACCGGGCCGGCCGGGTTGACGGCCCGGGCGTGCACGTAGTGAATGCCGAGCCCGTCGAGCCGGGCGCGGAAGCGCGGGAACTCGGACAGGGCCTTCTCCTGGGCTGGCCAGTCGAAGCCGTCGGCCCAGTAGGCGACCAGGTCGCGGAGGTAAGCGAGATCCGTGCCGAGGGACCAGCCGGCGTCCTCGGGCGCGTCCGGCCAGCGCGTGGCACGCAGCCGGGCGCGCAGGTCCGCGAGCGCCTCCGGGGAGGCTTGGACGGTGAACGGCTCGGGAAGGAACGCGGATTGCGGCATGCCTTGCTCCTATGTCTAGCTGCCTGGCCGAGCCGCACGGCGGCTCCCACTTCGTACCACCGACGCCTGCTCGACCCTGACCAGCTTCATCAACGCAGTCAACGCGCATGCAGGTAAGAAGATAACGGCCGCAACCGCGCGTCGAGCGCCTAGCCGCGGGCGGCTCATCGCGCATGCGCCCGGCGTTGGCTCGAGAAAGCCGGGACCCGTCACGACGGCTCGGTCCTGGCCAGCCGCACTGGTCTCACATGCTCCACAGGGCTTGGGTCGGTGACATGCGCGCGGCGCGCAGCGCGGGCCAGAGGCCGGCCAGAGCTCCGATCAGGACGGCCGCACCTATCCCGCCAACCCAGGCGAGGACGGGGATCACGACGAGTTCGTGCTTGGCGATGGCGTAGATAGCGGTGGAAAGGGCTCCTGCTCCAACGCCGGCTGCGCCGCCGAGGACGGCGAGCAGGACGGCTTCGGCGAGGAACTGGGCGCGGATATGGGCTCTGGTGGCCCCGAGGGCGCGGCGCAGCCCGATCTCTGACCTGCGCTCGAGGACGGAGATGATCATGATGTTGGCGACTCCGACCGCCCCGACGAGCAGGGCAACGGCGCCCAGCCCCAGGAAGAGGCCGTTGAACGCACCCTCGGCGTCGGCTTGGGCGACGAGGGCGGCTGACGGCAGGGATACATCGACCCCGCCGGGATTCTCAGGGTTGGCCTGTGCCGCGAGCACACTGTGGACGGCTGTGGTGGCGGCCGGACTGCTGGCGGTGCGCACGTAGATGGTGGACGGGTGTCCGTCGAAGCCGAGGTAGCGCTCGGCAGCCGAAAAGCCTACGAGGACCGACGCGTCGATCTCCGGGGCGTAGCTGGCGGGGGTGGGGTTGAGGATGCCGGCTACGTAGAACCACATGTCGTCGAGCCAGATCCGCTCGCCGAAGAACACCCGGTCGATCCCGAGCCGCTGGGCGGCCGACGCGCCGAGCACACAGACGGGCTCCTGAGCCGTCGCCGCGTTCAGGAACCTGCCCGCCGCCAGGCTAGTCCCGACGGTGCGCGGCAGGCCGAGGCTGGCCGCGTCGATGCCGATGGCGTTGGTGTCAATGGCGGGGATCAGCGGGCTGCGGTAGACGTTGCCGGTGACTGAGCCGGTGTCCTGGACTCCGGTTACCCCGTCGATACGAGCGATCATGGCGGGGGCAGCCGTCGGCAGCTCGACGGTCTGGCCGGAAAGAGTCTGGCCGTTCTGCGCCACGAGCAGGTTGGTGCCGAGGGCCGAGATCTCGCTGAGCAGGCCGGCCTTGGCGGACGAGGACAGCCCGAGCACGGCCACGATGGCGGCCACGCCGATCGCGATGCCGAGCGCCGACAGCGCGGCTCTCAGCTTCCTGGTGCGCAGTCCGATCGTCGACAGCCGGAGAAGGTCGGGCGGGCGCAGCTTCCGCACCGCGAGGTTCTGCGTGGTAGTCACTGCTGTGCTTCCTCATGACCAGCCCGGTCACCACGGACTGGCCGTGACCGCCCGGGGTGCTGCGCGCTGTCGCAGACGATCTCACCGTCCAGCATCTCGATGCGCCGGTGCGCACGGGCCGCGATGTCGCGGTCGTGCGTGATGACCACGATGGTCACCCCGAGGCCGTGCAGTTTCTCGAGCAGCCCCAGGATCGCCTGCCCGGTCGCCTGGTCGAGATTGCCGGTTGGTTCGTCGGCCAACACGATCGCGGGCCTGCCCACCAGAGCCCGGGCGATTGCCACCCGCTGGCGCTGACCGCCCGACAGCTGGGTGGGGCGGGCGTGGGGTCGCTCGTGCAGTCCGACCAGCGCGAGGGCGTCGATGGCGCGCGCGCGCCGTTCGGTCATCGGCACACCCGCGTAGAGAAGCCCGTCGGCGACGTTGTCCAGGACGCTTTCGTGCTCGGCCAAGAAGAACTGCTGGAACACGAACCCGATCCGGGTAGCGCGCAATGCAGCCAGCTCCTTGTCCGACAGCTGTTCCACGTCCACGCCGGTGACGCGCACTCGGCCGGTGGTAGGCCGGTCCAAGGTCCCCATCAAGTGCAGCAAGGTGGTCTTGCCAGACCCCGAAGGGCCCACGATGCCTACCAGCTCGCCGGGGGCGACGGCGAAGGAGACGTCGCGCAGTGCGGTAACCGGCGGCTCGCTCGGGTAGACCTTGGTGACCTGGTCGACCTCGAGCACCGGCCGGGGTTCGCCGGTCCGGGCCGGCAGGCTGGCGCCGAACTCGCGGGTGCCCAGGGTGGTGGGGTCGGCGCTCATAGGTTCGGCACCACCACGCGCTGCCCGGCGGTCAACCCTGTCCCAGTGACCTGAACCAGGCCGTCGGCGTCGTCGAAGAGGCCCAGGGTGACGCTTACCAGATGGTGGGCACCCTCGGCACCGACGACCTCCACCGCGTAGCCCCCGTCGGTCTGCGCCAGCAGGGCATCGACAGGCACGACCAGCGCATTGGTGACCGTGCGGGTGGTGATCGTCACGTCCACGGGCGCGTGGTCCCAGGTTCCGGTGGCGGCCGAGTCGGTCGGCTTAACCAGCACCGCGATGGTGGGCGACCCGCCGTCTTGTCCTCCGGTGGCGACGGCTCCCACCGAAGAGATAACGCCTGGGGTGTTCTCGTTGTCGGGCAATGTAATGGTGACTCGGTCACCCACCGCCACCTCGGACTGCTCGCTGGCGTCTAGTGCGATGCTGACCTGGCGCGTGGTGGAAGTCGCCGTCAGCACGGTGTTCGCGCCACCACCGCCACTCCCACCGCCACCGCCGCCACCATCTCCACCCCCGACAGGCGCGCCGACCACGGGCGTGACCGACGTGACCCGGATCGGACCGGGCTCGAACACCACCTCGCCGAGCAGGACCTGACCGGTGGCCGGCAGGCCGTGCGCCTGCTGCCAGCGCCCTACAGCGGCGGACGTGGCACCCGAGTAGTGGTTGCTCTGCGTCAGCCCATCGCCATAGCCGAGAGCGATCAGGTCACGGGTCAGCTCGCCCACGTCTGCGCCATCAGCCATGCCGACGTAGAACGCCCGGTAAGCAGGGACCGGCCCGTACAGCAGCAGCACAGGCTCGTCGCTGATCGAGTAGACAGGCTGGTCCTGCCGGATCACCGTGCCTGCGCCCGGCAACCAGGTATAGGTCGAGCCCGGGTCGGTCGCGGTGGCCAGGAGCGAGGCCAAGGTGGCCCGGTCACCCGCCAGCTTGACCCGGTCGGCGCCGACCTCGGCCTGAGCCTGGTCGTCGCTGGTCTTCGCGGCCGCTTCGGCGATGCTCAGCTGCTGCCGGGCCTGGGTCAGACTGATTTCGTCCTGGCTGACCTTCTGGGTGTCCTCGCTGCACGCGGCCGAGGACGCACCCGCCCCGGCGCAGGCATCCTTTGCCGCGGCCTGATCCGAGCCGAGGGTCGTGGAGGCGGTGCTGACGTCGGCTTGATCCGCTGCGATCGTCCGGTCACCGACCGCCTGCTCGTCCGATTCTGCCTGCTCGGCCGCCGAGAGAGCCTGCTGGTCCTCCGACACGGTCTGCTGCGCCTGGTCGACCTCCTGAGCGCTCGTCCCCGACGGATTAGCGATGGTCAGGGAGCCGGCGTAGCCGAGGGTCGCCGATACCTGCGTCTGGGAGGACAGGTCCTGGCGGGATACGGTGTAGAGCCCCGTCGGGTCCGCGTTACCGACCACGCCCCGGCTGGCCGCCCGGGAGGCGAAGGCCCTGGTAACCGCCACCCCGGCGCCGGCCGCGATCAAGACCAACGCGACCGTGATCACCCAAGTCGCCGCGCGCCGACCTCGTCTCATCCTGCTGACCCGCTGTAGGGCAGTCCCCTGGGGATGAGTTTCTGACAGATCTTGAATGCCCGGATGAACTGTGGCGAGTTGAGGTCGACGAGGTGGGAGAGCATCGGGAACTCGACCTGGCCGTCGGCGAAGGCGGGCTCGGGAAAGCTGATGATCCCGTGCGACCGCATGCATGCAGCCGCTCTGAGGTAGTAGGCCTGCTGCTGCGGGGTAACCGTGTGGCTGGGCTGCCCGCTCAGCGACTGTCCGGCGGGGAGCAGGTGTTTGCAGGCGTTCTGGGCCGACTGGGCTTGCGAATTGCTGACCGCGCCCTCCGCGCTGATAACACTTTGCTTGGGGATCCCCCCGCTGCTGGTGGGGTCCGGAAAGTCCGGCACGCCGTGGGAGCGCATGCAGGACGCGTACGCCAGGAGCCCCGTTGCTTGCGTACCACCGCTCGTCGTCGAGCCGCTGGCCGCGCCGGACGCCGGCGAACCGCCACCGCACGCGGCAACGGCCACGCCGACGGCGAGGATTCCAGCGATCATGAAAGCGGCGATGCACCGGCGCCGCCCGCCGCCGGGTTGGCTTCTGCCTACTGGGCAGGGTGACTGTGAGTTCACGGCAGCCAGCGTCCCGGCCGGCTGCGGCGGCCGCATCACGCGTCAGCGGTAGGGAGGCTCCCTCGTCGGAGGGATACGCCCGAGGGTGCGCGCAGGTAGCGTGCAGGTGTGCTGGACAGGGTGCGACGCAGGGCCTTGGGAATGTCGGGCCGTCTGATCGCTTCCTACATTCTCGTCACGCTAACCGTTGTGGTGCTGGTCGAGGTGCTCGTGGTCGGCTCCCAGACATACTCCCTGGGTAGAGAGGATCAGCTCCAGGCCAGGGTGGACGCCACCGCGAAGAGCTACGCTCTGCAACTCGGCAGCCGCTATCCCGGCGGCGTGCCGACCGGAACTGTGCTCGGCAGCCCTGGCCAGCCGGCCCGGCCGGGGCAGGACGGGCCGGCGGCAGCGGATGGCACGCTGGTCGTGCCGGCGATCAGCGGGCCTATCCAGAGCCAGCAACCGGTCACTGCGGTGGTCGCGATCGCCGCCGACGGCAAGGTCATCGCGTCCTCAGTGCCATCCCGGTACCCGCCTGGACGCGCCGCGGCCAGCGAAATTCCCACCCAAGCCACTGGCCCACGCATTAAAGGCGGCAATGTGCCCACGAGGTACGGCACTGTGCTCTTCTCGGTCTGGCACGTGGGTCGCGCGGGCACCAAGGCACCGGCAGCAGCGCCGCGGGCGGTCGCCTACGTCTATGCGCAGGCGCCATGGTCACCCGGGTTCATCAACCCCATCAGCGCCTGGAGCCAGCTTGGCCAGCTCGACCAGCGTCCCGCACTGATATCGGCCGACTTCGGGCTGCTCGTCGCCATCGTGCCGGTGGGCGTGATGTTCGGGCTGCTGGTCTCATGGCGCCTCATCCGGCGGATACGCCGTCTGGAACGAGCAACCCTGGCAGTCGCCGACGGCGACTACACCGTCACCCTGCCCGTGTCCGGGCGCGACGAGATCGGCGAACTCGAGGCGAACTTCACTTCCATGACGCGCCAGCTGCGCTCCGCGCTGGCCGCTGAGCGGCGGCGCGCAACCGGCGACGCGCGCGCAGCAGAGCGAGCCCGGATCGCACGGGAGGTCCATGACGCGATCTCCCAGCACCTGTTCGCGCTGCGGATGATCGCGGCCGGGATGCGGAGGGCCGACCCCGGCAACCAGCAGGCACAGGCGATCGAGCGCATCAGCGAGGACGCGCTGCGCGACATGCAGGCACTCCTGATCGAGTTGCGTCCGGCTACCCTCGACGGTGCCGGGCTGGCGCCCGCGCTACAAGAGATATGCGCGGCTTACCACGACAGGCTCGGCGTCGCCGTCGAAGCCAGCCTTGATGACGTCTCGGTCTCCGCGCCCGTCGAGCACGCGTTGCTGCGCATCACCCAGGAAGCGTGCGCCAACGCCGTCAGGCACGGCAACGCTCGTCGGCTTGCCATCTCGATGACCCGCCAAGACGGGCACGTCGAGCTTGCGGTCCGTGACACCGGCACCGGCTTCGACCCGGCCAGACCGCACCCGGGCTCCGGGCTGGCCCACATCCGTGAGCGAGTCGCAGAACTCGGCGGCACGCTGGACATCGACAGCGCACCCGGGCGCGGAGCGGCGGTCACGGTCCGGGTGCCGGTGTCATGACCATTCGCGTGGTGATTGCCGACGACCACCGCGTCGTCCGGGACGGACTGATCTACCTGCTCGGCCAGGAGCCAGACGTCGAGGTGGCGGGCGAAGCGGGAGACGGCAGGCAGACGGTAGACGTCGTCGTCGCCACCCGCCCGGACGTGCTGCTGCTCGACCTGTACATGCCGGAACTGGACGGGCACGCCGTGCTTGACGCGCTGCACAGCATGCAGCACCGGCCGGCTGTCGTCGTGCTCACCTCCGCCACCGACGACGAACACCTCGTCCGCGCCGTCCACGCCGGCGCGACCTCCTACCTGCTGAAGACCGCTCCGGCCGATGACGTCATTGCCGCCGTCCGCGACGCCGCCGCCGGCACCGCCAACCTCAGCCCGGAGCTACTGACCCGGCTCACCCAGGCACTCCGCAGGCCACCGCCACCGGACCCGCTGCAGCCGCTCTCACCACGCGAACGCGAAGTACTCCAGCTGATCGCGCGCGGTCACAGTAACCGGCAGATCGCCAGGGACCTGGCGATCGGCGAGCAGACTGTCAAGACCCACGTCCGCAACATCCTCACCAAGCTCGACCTGCAAGACCGTGTCCAGGCAGCCATCTTCGCGCTGCGCCACCGAGCCGATGGCGACGAGGATCGTGGGCGATCCCGCGTGAATCCGGTAGCCAGGAACCAGGACTCATGACGTATCACGACTCCGTCATCGACGCGCACACGCACCCGATGCTCACCGCGGATGACCAAATAGGAACGTGCCCGGCTGGTTACCCGGGGGCTGGACGGGAGTTCCGCGCGGCTCGCCGGGAAGTCTGAGCCCTCGCTTGCGCGGTCCCGGCCGTGCCGACCCGCTCTGCCGCGCGGCCGAGGTCGTCGGACAGGTCCTTCAGGAGTTTGCCAAGGCGCCCGCGAAGGTCACGGCGGATTCCTGACGGGATCACGAGCACGGGCGTGCCGGACTTCAGCGAACGCTCGATCTCCTCCGCTGACTCGTCCTCGGCGTAGAAGTCACTGGCCATGCCCTCTAGCATCGCATTACTCGCGAGCCTCCGGGTAAGCGCTGGTTACCTGCCAGATGTCGTCGGTCAGCCGGGACAGCACCACAAGCACGGTCTTGCCCGCGGCGTTGCGGACCTTCACGTACAGGCGCGTGCCCCTTTGGTCTTGCACGAGCGTCCCCAGCCTTGGCGGCGGAGAACTGACCAGCTTCGCGATCTCGTCGGGATCCAGTTCGTGCTTAGCCCGGAGCTTCGCCGCCACCGGCCCGCTGATGAGCACCTCCGCTAGCCAGACGACACCCGGCGCCTTCGCTCTCGACACATCGTGACGGTACACCGCTCCGGCGCGCGAGTCGCGGCGGCCGGCGTCATGCCAGGGTATGAGGCGACCAGCGCAAGGTGGCTCTGTGGTGCTACGCATATCGGCTCCTGGGATGACGACCGCGCACGCAGTGACAGGCAGTCTTAGATAGTGCGGACTTCCAGCGACCAGGGAGGGGACGTCCAGCGAATCCGCAGGCATCGGCAGCCGGTGCCGGCTGATGCCTGGCCGTACGATGAGGACGAGATCTGATGAGGCTCATCCGTCTTATGCCCAACGGCAGCGTGCAGGTGCACGAAGCTGCTGGCGAGGATGGCCACCGTCGGGCGGCTCACCCTGGGACCGGCCCGGGCGACGCGGCCGGTTCGCTGTCACCTGATGCCCTGTTCGGCGGTCGCTGGCTGTCAAGCCGACGGGTAAGGCGCACCGTCTATTGCGTACTGGCACTAGAGATCGCGGTGCTCGTCGGCTTTGCCATCGTCTACCGGCCGTTCGACCTCAGGATCTACCTGTGGGGCGGGCACGCCGTCTGGCACGGCCTGCGGCTGTACGACGTCAAGTACCTGAATAACTGGTTCACGTACCCACCGTTCGCGGCCGTCGTGTTCGCGCCGCTGGCAGAGCTACCAGCGGTGGTCACGGGCTTGATATGGGAACTTGCCACCGTGGCGGCCCTGGCCGTCGCGTGTGTCATCTCGCTGGGGCTGGCCGGCTACCAGCCGCAGCGGCTGGTCGTTCTCGCCATGGTCGCGGCCGGGTTCCTGCTCGAGCCCGTGTACCACACGCTGTACCTGGGCCAGGTGAACGTGTTCCTGCTCACGCTGGTCCTGATCGACGTGTCGCGGATGTCCCGCGGGCGCTGGGCGGGCGTCGGCACGGGCCTCGCCACGGCGGTCAAGCTCGTGCCCGGCATCTTCATCGTCTTGTTCCTCGTGACCAGGCGGTGGCGGGATGCGGGCATATCAATAGCCACCTTCCTGGCTTGCAGCCTGATCGGCTACCTCATCGACCCGAGCGGCTCCAAGCTCTACTGGACCAAGCTGTTCTATGACACCAACCGCAACAGCATCCCCTACATAAGCAACCAGTCGCCGTACGCGACCGTCACCCGGCTCCTCGGCGGAGTGAGCCACGTGGGCGATTGGTACTACGTCGTGCCCGTGGCGCTCGGCGTCCTGGGCCTCGCCATCTCGGCGACGCTAGCCAAGCGCGGGGACTGGCTCGGTGCCGCGACCGTGACCGGAGTGACCGGCCTGCTGGTGTCGCCGATCTCCTGGACGCATCACTGGGTGTGGGTTGTGCCTGCCCTCGTGGTGCTGATGCGCGGCGGCAAGGGCGCGCGGATCGCCGCAGCCTGTGCCTACCTTCTGTTCGTGCTGGCGCCGATGTGGTTCACCCCGTACTCGCACCTGGCCGGGGACTTCGGATTCCGCGGCGTAGTCACGCTGATTGCGAACTCCTTCATGGTCGCCGGCCTCGCTTTCATCGGCTACATGGCCGTCTGCACCTACTTGCCACGCACGAGTCCGGCGAACGCCGATGAGGGCGAACCGGCGCAGGACCGTGGGACGCATCTGATCTGGGCCCGTCTCGACGGCCACTTCCGCAAGGCGCCGCTGGGCGCTAGGCCCGCCGGGGGCGGGCGTAGCATGGTACTCGGAGCAACCGAGGGGGCGGAAGCGACAGGTGGGACTGGCCTACGAACGGCTGGGAACGGGACCACCGCTGGTGCTTTTGCACGGGATCGGGCACCGGCGCCAAGCGTGGACAGCGGTACTGGGTCGAATCACACAGTATCGTGATGTGGTCCTAGTTGACCTGCCTGGGCACGGTGAATCTCCGGCGCCTGACACGGCCAGGCGCCCGATCGCCCAGGCTATGCTCGCGGAAACCGTGGGCTTGCTTGACCAGCTGGGGCTGGAGCGCCCGCACGTCGCGGGGAGCTCGCTCGGCGGGCGGGTCGCGCTGGAACTGGCCGTCGCCGGACGCGCGGCCAGCGTTACCGCGTTCTCCCCGGCCGGATTCTGGCGTGCTGACCGGGAATTGACCTATGCACGGGTCGTCAACAAGGCCATGCAGATGGGCGGCAAGCTCATCCGGCCGATG
>JASIGS010000606.1 GCA_030052355.1 Streptosporangiaceae bacterium
AAGCGGCCCGGCGAGCGCGTTGATGTTCACCTTGAACAGGGCGTCGGCGACGTCGAGCTTGTCGTGCGGGTCGCTCGCCGAGGTGAACGCCGAGTGTGCGATCTCGAAGAGGCTGTAGTTGCTGATGTTGGCGTTCCACTGCCCAAGGCCGGACGCCTCGTACTGGCTGGCCATCTGCGCGCAGGACTCCCCGCTCAGCGAGGATGTCCACGGCAGCGTTGGCACCCACCAGGTGTCGGTGGCGACGTTGTAGACCTCCGAGCCCAAGGAGTAGGTATCGGACGGGAACAGCAGGACCTTCGCAACGGTCGCGAGCTTGGGCCGGAAGCCCTGCTGGATCGACTGGTGCCACATGGCAGCGAAGTCGGGCGGCAGCGGCACGTTGGTGAAGAAGTCAGCCTTGTCACCCTTGAACTGGGTGATCATCGAGGTGTAGTTCGTCGTGCCATCCGCGTACGCCGCGGACATGTCAAACTTGTAGCCGGCCGCCGACACGATCGCCGGGAATACCGCGCGGAACGCGTTGCCGTCTGAGTCGTTCGGGAACGCCGCGGCGACCACCTTGTCGGTGTGCAGCTGGGAGTGGATCCGGTTCCACATCGGAATGAAGCAGGCGGCCAGATGCTCGGCGCCGAGGAAGTACAGCACCACGTACTTGGCCTTTTCCGTGGCGGCGGTGGGGTTGCCCTTCGGGAACAGGTTCAGGTACCAGGACTCCCACGGGCAGTTCGCGCAGACCAGCGGCGTGCCCAGCGTCTCGGCCTCGCTTGCCACCGCGTTCACGGTCTCCGGCGTGGAAGTGGCGAACAGCATGTCCACGTTGTCGCTCAGGATGGCCGTCCTGGCCAGGTCGCCGGCCCTGGTCACGCTCGACTGCGAGTCGTAGGACTTGATCGTAACCTGGTAGGTCTTGCCGCCAATCTTGATCCCGTTCTTGAACGGGCTGGTCTGCTTTATCTTGGAGATCACCCACAGGTCCGGCGCGCCGAACCCGGCCAGGTCACCAGTCAGCGGGTGGATCCAGCCGATCGTGATGTTCTTGGTGCTGCTCGAGCTGGCAGCACCCTTGACACCGCACGCCTCGAGCAATCCGCCTGCCCCCAAGACGGCTGCGCCGACACCAGCCGCGCGCAGGACGCCCCGTCGGCTGAGCCCGTCGCCGAAGCGGCCGCTGCCGGATATAACAGTCTGGTCATTCATCTGCAGTCGATCTCCTCATGAGGTCGCGTCGTAGGGGCGCAGTCCGACAAGTCACCACTAGATTTGACGGTTCGCTCCGTCTCCTAGGTGTCCGCCCAACCGCCAAGCCTCGGAGACAACTGCTTCCCGGCAGCCGGACGGATGGCAAAGGTTGTTCGTATGGCGCACGACCATACGCAACGTAGAACGCACTCAATCACGCAGTATCTAGCGTGTCAACAGGCTGCCGCGTTCGTAGCGGAATGGTGATTATTGGCCGAGAAGGGTCATCGAGGCTGACCCTGCGGCCGCAGGTCAGCCTCGATTTGCGCAGCCGTCTGGAGGAGCGCCGGAAGGATCTCGCCGCGGAGTGCGTCAACGCTGACCCGGCTCGCGTGCGCGGAGACGTTGATCGCCGCGGTACCGACGCTGGCCGCGCCGCGGATGGGGACGGCGACCGATCGCAGGCCGTCCTCCAGTTCCTGGTCCACGATCGCGTATCCCTGCCGCGCAACCTCCGCGACGATTTCCCGCAACCGGTCCGGGTCGGTCACCGTCCTGCTCGTGTAGGCGTCGAGCTTTACCTCGGACATGTAGGCCTCGAATTCGTCCGGTGTCAGCTCGGCGAGTAGGACCCGGCCCATCGAGGTCGCCGCGGCCGGAAACCTCGTGCCCACGGAGATCGCTACTGTCATTATCCGCTTCGTCGGCACGCGGACCACATAGACGACCTGGTGCCCGTCCAGCACGGAGATGGACGACGACTCGTGCAGGCGGGCAACCAGTTCCTCCATGTGCGGGGCGGCAATGTCGGGGAGTTCCAGCCCGGAGAGGTACGCATAGCCGAGTTCGAGCACGCGAGGTCGCAACGAGAACAGCCGGCCATCGGAGCGCACGTAACCGAGAGAGACGAGCGTCAACAGGAACCGGCGGGCGGCCGCCCTTGTCAGGCCGGTTGCGCGAGCCACCTCGCTGAGGCTGAGCTTGTCCCGGTCGGGGCCGAACGCGCGGATTACGGCCAGCCCGCGATCGAGCGACTGGACGAAGTCGCTGTTTCGGCCGGCTGACCCGTCGACGGAGTCCTCCCTTGTCACGCTCATGCCCGGAAGGTTCGCAGCCGGCCGGGCCGTCGCGCGGGTAGTGCTCTCACCCGCCCCATGGCGTGCGTCCCGGCCGTTCGCATCGCGCCCGGTCGTTCTCATCGCAACCGATGGTAGCCCGTAGGAGTGCGCTTGGGCGATGTCGCAATTTGCCCGCCCGGTTAGCCCGGTGCGCTACCTGAGGCTTCGTGCTACCGGCGCACATGAGCGCAGCATCAGCCGGTGCGCTCGGCGACGTACTCGCAGAGCGCCTCGAAGGCTGCCCTGGCAGGCACGTCCGGCAGGAGGAGGATCTCCGCCCGCGCCCGCTCGGCCCACTGCCGGGTGTCGGCCCTCGCCATCTCCATGGCCGGGTGCGCGCGCAGCAGGCTGAGGGCCTCCGCGT
>JASIGS010000607.1 GCA_030052355.1 Streptosporangiaceae bacterium
CGAGCGCGCCGACCGCCCGTGCGGTGGCCTCGTTGTCCCCGGTGAGCAGCACCGTGCGCAGCCCGAGCCTGCGCAGTTCGGCCACGGCGCCCGCGGCCGACGGCTTGATCGTGTCGGCGACCGCCAGCACGCCACGGGCCTTGAGGTCCCAGCCTGCTAGTACCGCGGTCCAGCCGGCTCGTTCCCATTCCTGAGCCTGGTCGGCCAGCGCGGCGGGTACCGCGAGGCCTTGCTCCTCGAGCAGCTTGCGCTTGCCGACGGTCACCAGCACGCCGTCCACGCGACCGCGCGCGCCGAGCCCGGGCAGCGCCGCGAAGTCCTCGGCCTGGCGGAGCGGCGGGACGCCCGCGGTGTCGTCCCTCGCTGCCGCGCTGATGGCGGCGGCCACCGCGTGCTCGGATGCCTGCTCCACCGATCCAGCCCGGTAGAGCAGGTCCGCCCGGCTGGTGCCGTCCGCGGGCAGCAGCCCGGCCAGGGACATCTTGCCGGTGGTCACGGTGCCCGTCTTGTCCAGCACGACGGTGTCGATCGACCGCGACGACTCGAGCGCCGGGTAGCCCTTGATGAAGATGCCGAGCCCGGCGCCGCGTCCGCACGCGACGACGAGGGCGGCCGGGGTGGCCAGGCCGAGCGCGCACGGGCAGGCGATGATCAGGACTGCCAGCGCGGCGCTGAACGCGTGCTGCGCGGGCGCGCCGGCCGCCAGCCAGCCGCCCAGCGTCGCGGCCGCCATCACGAGCACCGCAGGGACGAACCAACCAGAGATCCTGTCGGCCAGCCGCTGGACGGCCGCCTTCTGGGCCTGCGCCTGCTCGACGAGCCTGATCAGGTGGGCGAGCTGGGTGTCACTGCCCACCTTCTCGGCCCGCACAACGAGCCGTCCGGCCAGCGCGACGGTGCCACCGACAACGGTGTCGCCCGGCGCCACCGCAACCGGCACGGACTCGCCGGTCATCATGCTGCGGTCCACCTCGGACTGCCCGAACACCACCTCCCCGTCCGTGGCGATCTTCTCGCCGGGCCGGACGAGGAAGGTGTCGCCCGGGCGCAGTTCACCGACGGGAACGCGCCGCTCCGTGCCATCGGCCCCGAGCACGGACACTTCCCTGGCGCCGGACCCGGCCAGGTCGCGCATCGCCTCGCCCGCGGTCCTGCGTGCCCGTGCCTCGAAGAACCTGCCTGCCAGCAAGAACGTGGTCACGGCGGCGGCCACCTCGAGGTAGATCCCGCCGCCGGAGGCGTGCACAAGCTCGTAGCCGGCGGTGTGTTTCACCGGCCCCGAGTCGAGCGCGAACATGGCGTAGAGCGACCAGCTGCACGCGGCGATGATCCCCAGCGACACCAGCGTGTCCATGGTCAGGGTGCCGTGCCGCAGATTCCGCCAGGCCGCGTGGTGGAACGGCCAGGCGGCCCAGCCGGCGACCGGGACGGCGAGCGCGATGAGCACCCACTGCCAGCCTGGGAAGCGGAACGCTCCGAACAACGACAAGCCGATCGAAAGGTCAGAAAGCGGGATGAAGAAGATAAGCGCGACGATCAGGCGGCGCTTGAGGTAGGCCGCTCGGCCCCCGGCCAGGTCGATCTGCTCTTCGTCGGCTGCCTCGCCGGCTCGCCTGGTGGCCTCCCGCGCCCCGTAGCCTGCCTGCTCGACCGCGGAAACCAGCATGGCCGGCGTCATGGCCGGCGGCGCTGAGATCGTCGCTCGCTCGGTGGCGAAGTTCACCACGGCCTGGACGCCGTCGAGTGCGTTGAGCTTCCTCTCCACCCGGGCTGCGCAGGCGGCGCACGTCATGCCGGTGACGGCCAGCTGTATCTCCTGCGCCCCTGGCGATGGCTCAGCCACGGTCGCTGCAGACATCCGTCCGTCCCTTCCTTCCGCGCCGCCTCGGCGGTCCCGCGGCACCCTAAGGAAACGTTACCTTGCGGTTTCGTGCCCGGATAAGGCCCGTCTGCCACACCTGTACCATGCCTGAATGGGCCAGAGCGTTTATACCGTGACCGGGATGACCTGCAGTCACTGCGAGAATGCCGTGCGCAGCGAGATCTCGGGCATTCCGGGAGTCACCTCGGTCGACGTGGACCTCGCCTCGGGCAGGGTCTCCATCACCGCCGACCCCGATCCGGAGCCGGCTGCCGTCCGCGGCGCGGTCGAGACGGCGGGGTACGAACTCGCCGGCTAGCCGCCCCGTGCTGCCGGGTCGTTCAGCGAGGCGGCCAGCTGACGGCTGCTGAGACGACATCGGCGGAAGTATGATCACAGCGACGCTGGTTGCTCGTGGGTGGAGGCTGGGGGAGTGGTGAGCAAGAGGCCTCAGGCGCTACCTAACCTCAGGCTCGACGAGCTCCTCGCCGAACTACAGGTCAGGCTGCAGGCTGTGCTCGCGACCCGTGACCGGGTAAATGCCCTGTTCGAGGCCGTTATAGCGGTTGGCACCAACCTCGACATCGAGGTTGTGCTGCGCGGCATCGTTGAGGCAGCGGTCACGCTGGTGGACGCCAGGTACGGCGCCATGGGCGTGATCGGCGAAGGCGGCAAGCTGGCCGAGTTCATCCCGGTGGGCTTGACCGAGGACCAGATCAGCCGGATCCATCACTGGCCAGAGGGCCGCGGCCTGCTCGGCGCGCTGATCACCGACCCGCGGCCGATGCGGATCGCCGACCTCGGCCATCACAAGCTCTCGTCGGGCTTCCCTGAGGGTCACCCTCCGATGACCTCGTTCCTCGGAGCTCCCATCCGGATCCGGGACGAGGTCTACGGGAACCTGTACCTGACCGAGAAGCGGAACGGCGGCCAGTTCGACGAGGAAGACGAGGCCGTGCTCGTGGCACTGGCGGCGGCGGCGGGTGTCGCCATCGAGAACGCGCGCCTCTATGACGAGGCGCGCAGACAACAGCGCTGGCTGGCCGCGAGCGCCGAAGTGACCAGCACGCTGCTGTCCGGTTCTGACGTAGGCGACGCGCTCAAGCTGATCACGGCGAGGTCGCTCGAGATGTCCGGGGCAGACCTGGTGGTGCTCGCCCTGCCGACCGGCGACGGGAGCCAGTTGCAGATCGAGCACGCCGCGGGCGACGGCGCTGAGGACTCAATCGGCCTGGTCTTGCCCGCGGAGAAGTCTGCCTCTGGTCTGGTTCTGGCCGCGGGTGAGCGGTTGCTGATCGACGACTTCGGTCAAGACGAGCGGGTCGCGGCCGTGGCCAAGGAACACATGAATCTTGGACCGGCGATCCTGGTGCCGCTCGGCACGCCCGGCAACGTCCGCGGCGTGCTGACCGCAGGCCGCCGCCCCGGCGCCATGCCGCTGGCGCCAGGCGCCGCCGACATGCTCGCTACCTTCGCGATCCAGGCTGGCATCGCCCTTGAGCTCGCCGAGCACCGCAGGCAGGCCGAGCGGGTCGCGGTGTTCGAGGACCGGGACAGGATCGCCAGGGACCTGCATGACCTGGTGATCCAGCGGCTGTACGCCACGGGCATGTCGCTGCAGGGTTCGGTGGGGCTGATCGGCTCGCCGGAGGTGGCCAGCCGGATCAACTCTGCCGTGGACGCGCTGGACGAGACGATCCGCGAGATCAGGTCGTCGATCTTCGCGTTGCAGGCGAGGCAGGATGCCAAGCCGCCGAGTCTGCGTACCCGGATCCTCCAGGCAGCCGATGAGATGACCGGGCTGCTGGGCTTTCCGCCAGCGTTGCGGCTGGACGGCGGGCTCGACGCCGTTCCCTACGAGGTGAGCGAGCAGCTGCTCACCGCGCTGCGGGAGGCGCTCTCCAACGCCGCCAGGCACTCCGGCGCCAGCGCCGTCGACGTCCGGGTCAGCGCTGGGCCGGAGCTGTCGCTGACCGTCAGGGACAACGGCTCTGGTTTCAAGGACAACGGCCGGCGCAGCGGCCTTGCGAACCTCGAGCAGCGGGCAGCCAAGCTCGGCGGCTCGATGCGGATCGCAGCGCAGCAGGGCGGCGGCACCGAGCTGACCTGGCGGGTGCCGCTCGGCGCTGTGTCTGACTAGCCTGCGGGCCGGCCGGCTGGAAGCGCCCGCCCACCGTCGCCGCGGGGCCGCTGCCAGTACGTTGTATCAGTTCGGCCGGCGCAAAACGGTAGAAGCCGGACTCGATTCTGGGGGCAACTGCTACAAGGTGCAAATTCCAAGATCGTCCGCCGCGGCGGAGCCGGAGCGGACGACCATGCCGAGCGGCCGCTGACGCACCTGACGACCGGCCCAGCGCGGTGCATGATCGCTGACCGCAGCCGGGCTAGGCTCGTAGGCGCAGCAAGCCGCCGCCATAGCCGCCACGACGGCGGCCACGACGGCCGCCACCACGAGGAGACCAGCATGGACGGCTCGTCCTCTGTCGGTCCGGACAAGGAGACCAGCATGGACGGCTCGCCCGCTGTCGACTCGGCGCGCGTCAAACGCTGGCGGGAACTGCTGGCGAGCGAGCGGGACGCCGCGGCGCTGTACACCAGGCTCGCCGAGGCCGAGAGCGGCGAGCGCCGTGAGATCCTGCAGGAGCTGGCCGCGGTCGAGCTCAGGCACGCGGCGCACTGGGAAGGGAAGCTGACCGAGGCGGGTCAGCCGGTGCCGCCGCCGGGCGGCCCGAGCCTGCGTACCAGGATGCTGGCAACCGCCGCCCGCAGGATGTCCACCCAGGCCGTGCTGCCGATGATCGAGCGCGCTGAGCGCACCGACGCCGGCATCTACGACGTCGACCCCGATGCGGCGCCGGGCATGGCCGACGACGAGCGCGGTCACGCGAGGACGCTGTCCAGGCTCGCCGGCGGCGGCAAGCCCGAGCCGAGGGAGCAGATAGCCCGGCGTGAGGGCTGGCACCGCGGCGACAGGTCCGGTGCGCTGCGGGCCGGCGTGTTCGGCGTGAGCGATGGCCTCGTCTCCAACACCTCGCTGGTCATGGGGTTCGCCGGGTCGACCGCCGACCACACGGCGGTGCTGCTGGCCGGCGTGGCCGGGCTGCTGGCCGGGTCGTTCTCGATGGCGGCCGGGGAGTACGTCTCGATGGCCAGCCAGCGGGAGATGTACGAGCGGGAGATCTCGCTGGAGGCGCAGGAGCTCGAGGAGAACCCGGAGGAGGAACGCGCCGAGCTCGCGCTCCTCTACCGGGCCAAGGGGCTCGACAAGGCAGAGGCCGAGACGCTTGCTGACCGCATCATGTCCAACCGCAAGGTGGCGCTCGACACGCTCGCCAGGGAAGAGCTTGGCCTGGACCCGAGCGCGCTCGGGTCGCCGTGGAGGGCCGCGCTCTCGAGCCTCTTCACGTTCGCGGCGGGCGCGTTCGTCGTGGTGCTGCCGTACCTGATCGGCGGCGGGACCGCGGCGCTCGTGGCCACGATCGTGCTGGCCGCGGTCGCGATGGTCGCGGTCGGCGGCGGCATCGGGATACTCAACGGGCGGTCGGTGGTCAAGTCGGCGATGCGCCAGCTCCTGTTCGGTGCCGTGGCAGCCGCGGTGACCTTCGGGATCGGCCACCTCATCGGCACCCACATCTCGTAGCGCGCCGGTCATGCAGCCCGCTCCGGTATACCGCCTCGTGCTGCTGCGCCACGGCCAGAGCGAGTGGAACGAGAAGAACCAGTTCACCGGCTGGGTGAACGTGCCGCTCAGCGCGGCCGGGGAGCAGGAGGCCGCGCGCGCGGGGCGGCTGCTGGCGCAGGCCGTCCTGCTGCCCGAGACCGTGCACACCTCGCTGCAGCGGCGCACGATCCAGACCGCCGACCTCGCGCTGGCGCGGTGTGACCGCGACTGGATCCCGGTCCGTCGCACGTGGCGGCTCAACTCCAACCACTACGGCGCCCTGCAGGGCAGGAACAAGGATGAGGTGCTAGCCGAGTACGGCGAGCGGCAGTTCATGACCTGGCGGAGGTCGTTCGACAACGCGCCGCCGCCGATGCCGGCGCAGGGCGAGTACTCGCAGTTCCACGACGCTCGTTACGCGGCGATCCCGGCCGAGGCACGCCCGGTCACCGAGTCACTGAAGGACGTGACGGCCCGGCTGCTGCCGTACTGGTACGACGCGATAGTCCCCGACCTGCGCGCGGCCGCCGCGCAGCAGGCTTGCGTGCTGGTCGTCTCCCACGGCAACACGCTGCGCGCGCTGATCAAGCACCTGGACCGGCTGTCCGACGAGCAGGTAGCCGAGCTGAACGTGCCCACCGGCACGCCGCTGGTGTACGAACTCGGCCAGGAGATGATCCCGGCCGAACCGGGCGGCCGCTACCTCGCTTAGGCCGTGTCCTGCCTAGTAATGCGAGGGCTGATGCTCGTCGTGCTCGAACACGCGCGAGGCGAACGCCGCCGCCTGGGTCCGCCGCTCCATGCCAAGCTTGGCGAACAGCGCGGAGACGTAGTTCTTGACCGTCTTCTCCGCCAGGAACATGTGCTCGCCGATCTGCCGGTTGGTCAGGCCCTCGCCGATGAGCTCGAGGATCTTGCGCTCCTGGTTCGTCAGCCCGGCCAGCGGATCGGACTTGGTCGCCTGCGCCCGCATCCGCGCCATGACCTTGCTGGCCGCCTCCGGGTCCAGCATGGACTCACCGGACGCGACCGTGCGCACCGCGCCGACCAGGTCGGTGCCGCGGATCTGCTTGAGCACGTAGCCGGCCGCGCCCGCCATGATCGCGTCGAACAGCGCCTCGTCGTCGCCGAACGAGGTCAGCATCAGGCAGGCGACCTCGGGCATCCGGGAGCGGATCTCCCGGCAGACGCTGACCCCGTCGCCGTCCGGCAGCCGCACGTCGAGCACGGCCACGTCGGGCCGCACCGCCGGGATCCTGGCTAGCGCGGATGCCGCGGTGCCCGCCTCGCCGACGACGGTGATCCCCGGCTCAGCCTCCAGCATGTCCTTGACGCCCCGCCGCACGATCTCGTGATCATCGAGCAGGAAGACCCTTATTTCTGCCGGGGTCTGCGCTTGGTCTGCCATCGGTTGTCCTCACCGTCATAGGGGAACGAGTCGTGCTCCCTCCTCAGTACACGCTATCCGGCGGTCTTCGCGGTACCGAAGGACCTTAGTCCCGTGGGTCGCCGTCGAACGACCCCCGATCCTGGCTCAGGTCCGCTCCGGCACCATGTCGATGGCCCCGCAGGGGCACTCGGCCGCACAGATCCCGCAGCCCTTGCAGTAGTCCAGGTCGATCTCGTACCGCCGGCCCGGCCCGAGCTTGATCACCGCGTTGTCTGGGCAGACGCCGTAGCAGTTGTCGCACTCGAAGCAGTTGCCGCAGGACATGCACCGGCGGGCCTCGAACAGCGCCGTGGACTCGTCAAGACCGCCCATGACCTCGTCGAACGTGGAGACCCTGCGGGCCGCGTCCAG
>JASIGS010000608.1 GCA_030052355.1 Streptosporangiaceae bacterium
CTCCGCTGCCGGGAACGCAGCCGAGTTCATTGCCGCCGACGTCCGTGAGCCAGCGCAGGCCCGTATGGTGGTCGAGACCGCTGTCGACGCGTTCGGGCGGCTGGACGTGCTGGTCAATAACGCAGGCGGCGCACCGGCCGCGGCCGCGGCGAGCGTGTCCCCGCGGTTTGTCGAACGGGTCGTGGCGCTCAACCTGCTGGCCCCGTTCTACGTCGCCCAGCCCGCCAACACCGTCATGCAGCAGCAGGATCACGGCGGCGCGATCATCAACATCGGCAGCGTGTCCGCCCACCAGGCGGCTCCGCTCAGCGCCGCGTACTCGGCCGCGAAGGCGGGCCTGCTGCAGCTCACCCGGTCACTGGCGCTGGAGTGGGCACCCAAGGTACGGGTCAACCACATCACAGCCGGCCTCATCCTGACCGAGAGCGCGGCCGAGCACTACGGCCCGGACCGTGGCGCGTCGGTGGCGACGGCGATCCCCATGGGCCGGATGGCCGTGCCGGCCGACGTCGCCTCGGCGTGCCTGTTCCTCGCTTCGCCACTGGCGGCCTACGTCACGGGAGCGGACCTCGCGGTGCACGGCGGCGGTGAGATCCCGGCGCGTTTCCTCGCCGCACGAAGCGCACCCGATCACTAGCCGGTGCACCGCGGCCAATCGTGTAATTGCCTTCATCAGGAACTTTTGCGTGGGCAGCAACGTCCTGACCAGACAGGGAAGTACCTGCCAGTTGATGGTCAGGGGGCGACTGTGGAACGCACCGAACTCGCGCGGCTCGAGCGTCAGGTTAACGAGGAGATACTGGACCGCTTTCCGGCAGGCACCGTGCAGCGCGTTGCCCTGCTGCAAGAGACCGACGACCCGCTGGAGCTGCTGGTCCGGGTGTTTGTCGCAGTGCAGAGCGGGCCCGCGGAGGGCGTGGCGGGCGACACCGAGAGCAGCCACGCGGCCGCGCCGAGCCGGGAAGAGTCGCTTCAGCTGTGGGCTGCGCAGCACGAGACCGCGATGCGGCGACTTCGGCGCGAGCTGTCGTGGCGGCTGCCGCCAGCCAGGCTGCTGGAATTCACCGTCGACGACGATGGTGATCCCGGCGGCGCGCCGCGAATCGTCATGCCGCACGATCAGGAGCTGGCCGACGAGCCGGTCCCGCCGCGCGAGATCGTGCAGACCGCAATGGCCATCCTCCGCGCTCGGTACGTGTTCCCCGAGCGGGCCGGGCAGGCGGCCGCCGAGATCGAGGCGAGGCTCGCCACGGGCGAGTACGACGGCCTCAGCGAGCCCGACCTCGCCGAGCGGCTGACCAGCCAGCTCTACGCCGTCTGCGCCGATAAGCACCTCGGAGTGCATGCGCATTCCGAGCCCCGGCGCCCGCGGCCAAGGCCCGCTGATCGGGACAAGGCCCGGCAGGAGATGCGCTCGATAGGACGGCTGGATAACTTCGGCATTCACCGGGTTGAGCGGCTGGACGGCAACGTCGGCTATGTCGATCTGCATCGGGTAGCCATGCCGCAGAACGCGGGAGCCTCGATCGCCGCCGCCATGGAGCTGGTGGCTGGCACCTATGCGCTCATCTTCGACCTGCGGCACAACGGCGGCGGATCACCCGACGGCGTGGTCTTCTGGTGCAGTTACTTGTTCGACGGCCCGGGCATCCATCTCAACGACATCTTCGAGGCCGAGACGGGCGCGACACGGCAGTTCTGGAGCGTGTCGTACGTGCCGGGCTCGCGCTACGTGGACAAGCCGGTCTACGTGCTGACCAGCCACGAGACGTTCTCCGGCGGCGAGGACTTTGCTTACACGCTGCAGGCCCTGGGCCGGGCTCAGCTGATCGGCGAGACGACCGGCGGCGGCGCGCACCCGACCGGCATGCGGCCGCTCAGCGCAACCATGGCGATCTCAGTGCCGTTTGCCAGGTCGGTCAATCCGATCACCGGCACCAACTGGGAGGGCACCGGCGTGGTGCCGGAGGTTTCGGTTGCGGCCGCGGCGGCCCATGACGTCGCCTACGGCATGGCGCTGCAGCATGTGCTGTCCCTCGATCCGCCGCCGCCGATAGCCGATGAAGCCTCGGCAGCTCTGGCCCGGCTGAGCGCCCACGACTAGCACGTTCCGGCCGTCAGGCTGTGGACTTCAGGCCACAGCGGCGCTAGGGCTCTTCGGCGAGGAAGGTGAGATGGGTCTCGCCTTGCCTGATGGCCTGAACGATGTCGCCAAGGCGGCCCGCGATGACGCCGAGGCCGACGCGAAGGTCGTCGAGGGAGCTCTCTGTCACGCCCTGGTTGACATAGCCGACGGCGAGGTTGAGCGACTGCCGGCTGAGGTAGCCGATGACCGAGGCGATGGCCTCGTTGACGGTGAGCTGCCGAGTGGGGTGGTCGTCGGTGGCTGTCATTGCCAGGCTCCTTCCTTCGGTGCCGGGACTGAGACTCCGGTGAGTTGGGTCCATCATGAGCGGCCGGTTTGTTCGATGTCCATCGCCGCCACGAGCTGGTACAGCTGCGCGAGCGGACCGACTCGATCCGGCTATGCGGATCTTGTCTGGTCTGCGACACTGGCTGCACTTCAGGAGGCCGCGGTCGGCAGGGGGCGGAGCATGCGTGATCTGACGGGTAAGGTCGCGGTCGTTACGGGCGCGGCAAGCGGCATCGGTCTGGCGGTAGCCCGCCAGCTCGGCGCCGACGGCATGCGGGTGATGCTCGCTGACGTGGAAGAGCCGGCGCTGGCAGCGGCTGCAGCGGCGCTTGCTGCCGAGGGAATTGACGTTGCCGCGACGGTAACCGACGTCAGTGACGTCGACTCGGTCCAGTCGCTCGCCGACGCGACCGTTGACCGCTTCGGGACTGTGCACGTGGTCTGCAACAACGCAGGCGTGGCAGGCGGCGGCCCGTCCTGGCAGCTGCCGATGTCGACCTGGAACTGGGTCATGGGTGTCAACTTCTTCGGCGTGGTCCACGGGATTCGCGCGTTCCTGCCGCACCTCATCGCCCAGGGCGAGGGCCACGTCGTCAATACGGCGTCGGTCGCAGGATTGCTGTCATCGCCATGGATGGGCCCGTACACCGCCAGCAAGCACGCGGTCGTCGCGGTATCGGAATCGCTGCGCCACGAACTGGCGGCCATCGGCTCGGCGGTGGGTGTCTCAGTGCTCTGCCCGGGCTTCGTTCGCACCCGGATTGCGGAAGCTGACCGGAACCGGCCGGCCAGGTATAGCGCCGTTGT
>JASIGS010000609.1 GCA_030052355.1 Streptosporangiaceae bacterium
ACTAGCCACGGCAGCGCGGAGTGCGGCGGTGCGAATCAGGCGAATCCCCATGAACGTAATGTTACGTACTCAGCTCACTGCCCAAACGATCACCGTCAGGGCCCGAGCACTCAGCAGACGATCTTGGATTTTGGACGTTGTACCAGTTGCCCCCAAAATCATGCCCGGCTTCAACCGTTTTGCGCCACCCGAACCGCCACAACGTCTCGCTGAGCGCTCGGGGCCGGGGCCCGGAGCCCGCCGATGAGTGGCTGGCCGCGGCCCAGAGCCCGCCGATGAGCGCCCGGCCGGTGCTGCGGGCGGGCGAGGAGCCGGCGATGAGCGCGCTCAGCGGCGGATGCGGGCAGCGAACAGCTCGCGCAGGCTGACCACGCCGCAAACCTCACGGCCGTCGACGACCGGCAGGTGCCGGAAGCCGTTCAGCAGCATCACCTGAGCAGCCTCCTCGGGCGTCGCGTCCGGCGCCGCCGACTGCGGATCGGGCGTCATCCATTCCGACACCTTCGCCTCGCCGAGGTTCTCGCCGGAAGCCGCTGCCCGCAGCACGTCCCGCTCGGTGAGGATGCCGGCCAGGAACGTGCCCTGCAGGACGATCGCCGAGCCTGTCCCGGCGGCGACCATGCGAGCGGCGGCATCCGCGACGGCCGCATCCGGCGAGGTCGTCACCAGCTTCGTGGTCATGACGTCGCGTAGCGTCGCCATCTCAGCCGCCTTCGCCGATCTCGTCGAGTTCCGGGTCGTGCTGCGTGCTCGGGTCGGACAGCTCCGCGGACAGCATCGACCACAGCGACCCGGCCCAGGCCGACAGGTGCGGCCACTTCTTCCAGAACACCTGCAGCGTCGTCTCGTCGAAGTCGGCCAGGGCGCGCTTGGCGCTTATGCTGCCGGTGACGTCCTCCAGCTCGTGGATGAGGCTGAGGAACTTGTCTGCCATGTCCTCCATGAGGCGAAACCTCCAGCCTGGCGGTGGCTGCCGGCAGAGCCGTCAGCATCTGGGGTTCTGCCATCGACGGTAACCTACGGCTGCCCTGCGGTCACGACCGTCGAGCACAATGCGGTTTTTAGCTAGGAACGCCAGGAGGAGAGCGAATTGCCGTCATCGGCGCTAGACATCGAAGCCATGCTGGCGGCCCGTACCGCGCTGCTGCGGGACGCCTGTGACCGTGCGACTCGCTACCTCGAAGGCGTGGCCGACCGGCCGGTCGCACCGGATGGCGCGGCGGTAGCTCGCCTCGACCAGCTCGACTTCGAACTGCCCGGGCACGGCATGGAGGCGGCAGCCGTGCTCCGCCTGCTCGACGACGTCGGCTCGCCCGCCACCGTGGCGAGCAACGGGCCGCGGTACTTCGGGTTCGTCACCGGCGGGGTGCTGCCCGCGGCTCAGGCGGCCGCCTGGATGGGCGCGGCCTGGGACCAGAACGCCGCCCTGCAGGTGATGTCGCCGGTCGCGGCCCGGCTCGGCACGGTAGCGCTGCGCTGGCTGACCGACATGCTCGGCCTGCCGGCCGACGCGGCCGGTGGATTTGTCAGCGGCGCGACGATGGCGAACGCGACCTGCCTCGCCGCGGCGAGAGACGCGGTACTGGCCAGGCACGGCTGGGACGCCGCAAGCGACGGCCTGGTCGGCGCCCCGCCGCTCACGGTCCTGGTCGGCGCCGAGGTGCACACAGCAGCGCGAAAGGCGCTCGGCATCGTCGGCCTTGGACGGGACCGGGCCGTCGTGCTGCCCGCCGATGGCCAGGGCCGGATCGAGCCGCGCGAGCTGCCCGCGCTGGCCGGGCCGACGATCGTGTGCCTGCAGGCCGGGAACGTGAACACCGGTGCCAGCGACCCGTTCGGACCGCTTGTCGACTGGGCTCACCGATCCGGCGCGTGGGTGCACGTCGACGGCGCGTTCGGGTTGTGGGCGGCGGCTTCGCCGCAGCTAGCGCACCAGGTCGCCGGCGTCGGGCAGGCCGACTCGTGGGCGACCGACTGCCACAAGTGGCTGAACACCAGCTACGACTGCGGGGTGGCGCTGGTGCGCGAACCCGCCGCGCTGCGCGCGGCGATGCAGGCCACGGCGGCTTACCTGCAGGCCGGCAGCGAGAGCGAACCCATGAACCTGACGCCACAGTCGTCGCAGCGCGCGAGGGGCATCGAGGTCTGGGCCGCGCTCGCCTCGCTCGGGCGTGACGGCGTGGCGGAACTGGTCGCGGAGAGCTGCCGGCTTGCCCGGCGGTTCGCCGACGGCATGCGCGCGGCCGGTCACAGCGTGCTGAACGACGTCGTGCTCAACCAGGTGCTCGTGTCCTTCGGCTCCGCGGAGCACACCGACGCCGTCATCGCCGCGGTCCAGCAGGACGGGACCTGCTGGTGCGGCGCGACAACATGGCACGGCACCAGGGCCATGCGGGTCAGCGTGAGCGGCTGGAGCACGACCGAGGACGACATCGACGCGAGCGTCGCGGCCGTACGCGAGTGCGCGGCGCGGCTTACAGCCGCGCCGCGCCGCTAGGACACGCCGCGAGACACGCCCTAGCTCCGCGAGTCCACGATCTGCTGCCAGAAGGCAGGGTCGGTCGCCCCCTCCGTGCACAGCACGAGCACCGAACTGCCGGGCCCGAGGCGCAGCGCGGTCCTGACCGGCTCCCCCGCCGGGTCAAGCATGACGGCGCGCAGGCCGGCCAGCGCCGAGGATCCGGTCTCGCCGATCACGAGCCCGGCATCGGCCAGCGAGACCAACGCCGACGCCGCCCAGCCGTCAGACACCGCGACCATCGCGTCCAGCCCGCGCTGCATCAGCGGCCACGCGACCAGTGACGGCGTGCCGCAGTTCAGCCCGGCCATGATCGAATTCTGCGGGAACGGCAGCGAGATCGGGCGGCCCGCCCGCAGCGACTCGGTTACGCACCGGGCCGAGACCGGCTCGACGCCGAGCAGCGCCGTGCTGGCGCGGGCCTGCCTGGAC
>JASIGS010000610.1 GCA_030052355.1 Streptosporangiaceae bacterium
GGGGAGGTCGAAGGCAACGAGACGGTTTCGTTCTCCGTTGACGGCACCGCTTACGAGATCGACGTATGTTCGGCGCACGCCAAGGAAGTTCACGATGTCTTCGGCGGATACATGGAGCATGCGAGGCGGGTCGCAGGTGGTGCACGTCGCCGCACTGGTAAGGCACGTAGCGGTCCCGGCCGCGAGCGGAGCTCGGAAATTCGTCAGTGGGCGCGCGAACGCGGTGACAAGGTAAGCGAGCGCGGTCGCATTCCGGCGTCCATCATTCAGGCATACGACGCCAGCCACTAGCTGCCGAAACGCTGGCGGCCGGGAATTTCCCGGCAGCGTACGGCACGCGGCGGTGAGTGCGGCCAGCCGGCAGGCTGGCCGCATAAGCCGCTGATGCCTAATCCGCCAGCCATCGGCGCTCAGTTTGCCTTCGGCCGGACCCGGCCAGCATGCGGCTTTAGCCACCACACACCTTGGGAGCACCAGCGCTCTTCGGCGCTGGCTGCAAATGACCGGCATGCACGCCCGCGAGATTCCGGGTTTCTTCTGGCTTCAGGTTGACTGCGAGATATTTGAAGTAATGCGGCTTTTGCGTAAAACGCACAAGCTGACGGTGGTTCACCCGTGCCCGCGACCCTTCTCGCCCCGGCCACCTGGGCCCCGCGTCCGTGGAAGGCGTAATGCGGCGAGCATGGTCGCAGCTGACGTCCGCCGCGGCCAGGCCGTTCGCTCCTGGCGAAGCCGGGCAAACCGGCTTTCGCTTGCGGCGTAGCTGGGAACACTCCCTTTTCAGCCTAGGTTGAATGGGATGAACGTCCAGGTGCTGGGAACGTCTCGGACAGTGCGCATGTCGCACGTCATGGCGTTGCCCAGCACGCGGGCTAACATGCGGAAGGGAAGGGCAGATTTCGGAGCCTGCACCGACCGCTCTGTGAGGAGCGACAGATGTTCGAGAGGTTCACCGACCGGGCGCGGAGGGTTGTGGTCCTGGCACAGGAAGAGGCCAGGATGCTCAACCACAACTACATCGGCACCGAGCACATCCTGCTCGGCCTCATTCATGAGGGTGAGGGCGTCGCAGCGAAGGCTCTCGAATCGCTGGGGATTAGCCTCGAGGCGGTAAGGCAGCAGGTCGAGGAGATCATCGGCCAGGGCCAGCAGGCGCCGTCCGGGCACATCCCGTTCACCCCGCGCGCCAAGAAGGTGCTGGAGCTGTCCCTGCGCGAAGCGCTCCAGCTCGGCCACAACTACATCGGTACCGAGCACATCCTCCTCGGGCTCATCAGGGAGGGCGAGGGCGTCGCGGCCCAGGTGCTGGTCAGGCTCGGCGCCGACCTGAACAGGGTGCGTCAGCAGGTCATCCAGCTGCTGCATGGCTACCAGGGCAAGGAGCCCGCCGCAGCGGGAGCGCCGTCGGAGAGCGCGCCGTCTACGTCGCTCGTCCTCGACCAATTCGGCAGGAACCTCACAGCTGCCGCCCGCGAGGGCAAACTTGACCCTGTCATCGGCAGGGACAAGGAGATCGAGCGGGTGATGCAGGTGCTATCCCGCCGGACGAAGAACAACCCGGTCCTCGTCGGTGAGCCCGGCGTCGGCAAGACGGCAGTCGTGGAGGGACTCGCCCAGAAGATCGTCAGGGGCGAGGTCCCCGAGACCCTGAAAGAAAAGCAGCTCTACACCCTTGATCTGGGCGCCCTCGTGGCCGGATCCCGCTACCGCGGTGACTTCGAAGAGCGCCTGAAGAAGGTGCTCAAGGAGATCAGGACCCGCGGCGACATCATCCTGTTCATCGACGAGATCCATACGCTGGTGGGCGCGGGAGCGGCCGAGGGCGCCATTGACGCCGCGTCGATCCTGAAGCCGATGCTGGCCCGCGGTGAGCTGCAGACCATCGGCGCGAGCACGCTCGACGAGTACCGCAAGCACCTGGAGAAGGACGCGGCGCTCGAGCGGCGGTTCCAGCCCATCCAGGTCGCGGAGCCGACGATCTCGCACACCATCGAGATCCTCAAGGGACTGCGCGACAGGTATGAGGCGCACCACCGCGTGACGATCACGGACGACGCCCTCGTCGCGGCCGCCCAGCTCGCCGACCGCTACATCAGCGACCGGTTCCTGCCGGACAAGGCGATCGACCTGATCGACGAGGCGGGATCGCGGATGCGCATCCGCCGGATGACCGCTCCGCCGGACCTGCGCGATTTCGATGAGCGGATCGCGGACGTCAGGCGGGAGAAGGAGTCGGCGATCGACTCGCAGGACTTCGAGAAGGCGGCGTCGCTCCGGGATACCGAGAAGCAGCTGCTCGACAAGAAGGACCAGCGCGAGAAGGAGTGGAAGGCCGGCGACATGGATACCCCGGCGGAGGTGAACGAGGAACTGATCGCCGAGGTCCTCGCCACCGCCACCGGGATCCCCGTGTTCAAGCTCACCGAGGAGGAGTCGCAGCGGCTGCTCCGCATGGAGGACGAGCTGCACCGCCGTGTCATCGGGCAGAACGACGCCATCAAGGCGCTGTCGCAGGCCATCAGGCGGACCAGGGCAGGCCTGAAGGATCCCAAGCGCCCCGGCGGATCGTTCATCTTCGCTGGCCCGTCCGGTGTCGGCAAGACCGAGCTGTCGCGGACGCTGGCGGAGTTCCTGTTCGGTGACGAGGACTCGCTCATACAGCTGGACATGAGCGAGTACATGGAGAAGCACACGGTCTCGCGGCTGTTCGGTTCTCCGCCTGGTTACGTCGGCTACGAGGAAGGCGGGCAGCTGACCGAGAAGGTCCGGCGCAGGCCGTTCTCGGTGGTCCTGTTCGACGAGATCGAGAAGGCGCACGGCGACATCTTCAACTCGCTGCTGCAGATTCTGGAGGACGGGCGCCTGACGGACGCCCAGGGCCGGGTCGTTGACTTCAAGAACACCGTCATCATCATGACCACCAACCTGGGCACCAAGGACATCTCCAAGGGCGTGAGCGTCGGCTTCGGCACCGCGACGGAGTCGAAGGGCTCCTACGAGCGGATGAAGAACAAGGTCGGCGAAGAGCTCAAGCAGCACTTCCGGCCCGAGTTCCTCAACCGTGTCGACGACGTCATCGTCTTCCACCAGCTGAGCCAGGACGAGATTTTCCAGATCGTCGACCTGATGATCGGCAAGGTCGACGAGCGGCTGCGTGACCGGGACATGGGTATCGAGGTGCGGCCAGCCGCCAAGAAGCTGCTGTCCGAGCGCGGCTACGACCCGGTGCTCGGTGCGAGGCCGCTGCGGCGGACGATCCAGCGCGAGGTCGAGGACCCGCTGTCGGAGAAGATCCTCTTCAGTGAGCTGAAGGCGGGCCAGATCGTGATCGTCGATGCGGAGGGGGCCGGCGAGGACGCTAAGTTCCTCTTCACCGGGATCACCAAGCCGGGCGACGTTCCCGACGAGCCACCGGCAGTGGAAGTGGAGAGCAAGGCCGGAGCCAGCGGAGCGACTGCGACGACGGCTTCCTCGGAATAGCTGGCTTAGGACGGCTCGCCCGGCAAGCCGAGCGAGCCATCCGGGTGCCGGTGCACTAGTCCGTCTGCGATCAGGGCAGCGAGCGCGCGCGCTCGCTGCCCTGAGTCGTCCCAGGCCGCGGCCAGCGTCTCCGCGCCGACCGCACCGCTCGCGTGCCGCAGTACGGCCAGCAGGCTGCCGCGGCACTGCCGGTCGCTGCCGGCGTAGGCCGGCGCGATCCGGCGTTGCTGCTGCGGCGGTGGGCAACCGCGCTTCAGCCACTCGCACTGCGCGGCTATGGGGCACTCGCCACAACGGGGGCGCGCTGCCGTGCACACCAGAGCGCCGAGCTCCATCATGCCGACGGACCACCGCGCGGCCTCGCGCCCGTCGTCGGGCAGCAGCGACTCCGCCAGGCGCAGCTCGGCCGCCGACTGGGCAGGTCCCGGCAGGAACTCGCCTCGCACCAGGCGGGCGAGCACCCGCCGTACGTTGGTGTCGAGCACCGCGTGCCGCTGGCCGAAGGCGAAGCTGGCGACTGCGGCGGCGGTGTACGCGCCGACTCCCGGCAGGTTGCGCAGCTGTTCGGCCGACTCGGGCACCTGGCCGCCGTGGCGGCTGGCGATGAGCTGTGCACTCGCGTGCAGCCGGACAGCGCGACGCGGATAGCCGAGCCGGTCCCACTGCCGCACGGCGTCGGCCGGGCTGGCACCGGCCAGGCGGGCGGGCGCCGGCCAGCGAGCCAGCCAGGCCGCGTGCGCCGGCAGCACCCTGCTCACCGGGGTCTGCTGGAGCATGACCTCGCTGACCAGGATCGACCACGGTGTGGCCTCCGGGCGCCGCCACGGCAGGTCCCTGGCACAATCGGCGTACCAGCGGGCAACGGGGGCGGCAAAGCCTGAGGTCATGAATCCCGATGGTGCCACGCCGCCACGCACGCTGCGATGACGCCCTGCTCCAAGCTAGATCGCAGTGCAACGGCGGGTCGGACGGCCCTGGGCCTTTGGATCTTGCATACTCAGGCGCATGGGGCTGAACTCGGTTCGACAGTCGACGCCCCGGCTGCCCGCGGTGACCTACTGGCGGCGCCGGTTCATCGCGTTGGTCGTCGGCATGGCTGTTCTCGCCCTCCTCGCCTGGGCGTTCTCCGGCGCGCTCGGCTCGAGCCGCGCGGCCGGCGACTCCCTGCCACGCAAGCCGACTCACCACGCGGTGGCCGGTGCCCGGACGCCGTCGCCATCCGCCACGCCGACCAGCACTCCCACGAAGCAGACGACCAAGCCTGCGAGCCGCAAGCCGGACACGCACAAGTCACCCAAGCCAACACCGAGTGCGACGCACGCGAGCCAGCACCCTGTCGTGCACAAGAAGACCACGGCGAAGGGCGGGCTCCGGCCATGCCCGGCCGGCGACGTGGTACTGAGCCTGTTCTCCAGCCAGGGCAGTTACGCGACGGGCCAGACGCCGCAATTCCAGATCGACGTGGTCTCCACGGCTGCCGATTCCTGCACCTTCGACATCGGGGCCAGGCACGTGGTGCTGCAGATCTCGCAGGGCAAGAACCTCGTGTGGACGTCGGCGCAGTGTGCCGAGGGCACGGCTTCGCTCATCGTGACCCTGCACCGTGGTGTGCCCACGATCGTGCCCATGACCTGGGACGGCCGGCGTTCCTCCGCGGGCTGCCCGGTGCCCGGCGCTGCGGCGAAAAAGGGAAGCTACACCGCTCAGGCCGTCGACGGGTCACTA
>JASIGS010000611.1 GCA_030052355.1 Streptosporangiaceae bacterium
ACGGCCGAGCCCTGCTGCGCCGACGTGGTCGAGCTCGGGCAGCCAGAGGCGGGGCCGAGAGGATTGCTGTCCACCCAGTACCAGGTGACCGTGACCGGCGAGGTATACCAGCCGTTGTTGCCGAGCGTGCCGCCGGTAATGGTCGGCGTGGCCGAAGGTGTGGTGACGGCCACCGAGCTCAGGCAGCCGTCGGTGTAGTAGTTCGCGCTGGCACCGTTGGGGCAGATCGTGTTCAGCCAGCTCGTATCGCTGTCCGTCACGCCGGTCAGGGTGGCGCCGAACAGGTCGGCGGAGCCGAGGTCCGCGGAGTCCAGGTCCGCGTCGACCAGTTGCGCGCCCTGCATCGCGGCGCCGACGAAAGAGGCACCCCAGGCGTAGGCATTGTCCAGGTTGGCGGACTTAAGGTTCGCGCCGTTAAAGCTCGTATCCTCGGCGTAAGCCGACGCCAGGTCGGCCCCCGACAGATCTGCGCTCAGTTCCGCGTCGGTGAGGGTGGCGTCGGACAGGTTCGCGCCCGCCATGTCGCTGCCCGCCGCGTCGGCGCTGGTGAGGTTCGCGCCCTGCAGATCCGCGCTGGCCATGTCCATGTCCGGCAGGTACGCGCCGTCCAGGTCACAGCCGGCCCAGTCGACCCCCGGCGTCGGCGCGGGAGAAACCGCGCCGCTCGATGAAACTGCCGGGCACGTGACGGCAGCCGCCGAGGCCGGCCCGGCAGCAATGGCCGCGCCCCCAGCGACCAGGCCGGCGGCAGCCAGCAGGCACAGCGCCTTCGCGGGCCGAAAGTGCGTCATCCCCGTGCCTCCGCGTCCAAGTTCAACTGTCAGCCCAGCCGGACTGTATCAGCAGGTTTAACCGCGGGGAAACAGTCAGGTCGCGAGCGGCCGTCGGCTCCATACGCAGCATTTATGGGAACGTGCGGTCCCGAGGCGACTGCCTGCTCGCCGCGCTCGTCACGGGTGGCCATCGCTCAGGCGCCCAGCTAGGGATCAAGCCCGAAAGATGGTCTTTCTCCCGCTAGTCCGAATGTGGTACAAGTACTGCATAAGTCGTGCTCGCACACGGGACTAGTGAATTTGTGCGTGCTCAGCGGCATGCACGGCTTTTTGTCGGAGGCACAGTTGCACGGGGGACCCAGTACCGGTCGGCGCATGCCCACGGCCCGGCTGGCGCCGCTTCTCGTGCTGACGGTCGTCGCCCTCATCGCTCCGGCAGCCTCGGCCGCCTCGGACGGAGTCACCGCGGCCGCCGCTGCGCCTGCCGCCGCTGCGCCTGCCGCGTCAGGCGCGGCCGCCACGGTCGTTAACGTCGCGGCAATCTCGAAGCGCACCGCGTCGTCAGCCAGCGCCGACCGGGGTTACAGTCCCGCCG
Organism: Streptosporangiaceae bacterium; assembly: GCA_030052355.1. The sequence continues at coordinate 1,369 of JASIGS010000611.1, forward strand.
CTCTGCGCAGCGCTTACAACCTGGTGAAGCCAGCCGTGACGGGCGGGAGCGGCGAGACGGTCGCGATCGTCACTGCTTACTCCGACCCGGACGCCGCAGCCGACCTCGCCAAGTACCGGTCTCACTACGGGTTGCCTGCCTGCGGTTCCGCGCACGGCTGCCTGCGCATCGTCAACGAGCAAGGGAAAACGGGCGGCCTGCCCAAGCCGAACTCCAGCTGGGCGCTCGGGGACGCCGTGGAGCTGGACGTCGTCTCGGCGCTTTGCCAGCGGTGCCGGCTGCTGCTGGTCGAGGCCAGCGCCGCCGCACCGGCCGACCTCGGGATCGCTGAGGACTCGGCTGTCGCCCTGGGCGCAAGGTTCGTCCTCGACGGCTGGTCCGAGCCGGAGGGCGTCGGCCAGGACGCCTACGACCACTACTTCTACCACCCGGGCGTGGCCGTGGTCGCCGCGGCTGGTGACGGCGGGTACGGCACGACCTACCCCGGCGACCTGGCGTATGTGACGTCGGTCGGCGGAACGACGCTGACCAGGACCCGCTACAACACCCGCGGCTGGGCCGAGACCGTCTGGGCGGACACCGGGTCGGGGTGTTCCGCGCTGGAGCCCAAGCCGGGCTGGCAGCGCGCGGACGCGAACCCGACGACCGGGTGCCTGACCAGGACCCAGAACGACGTCGCCGCCGATGCCGATCCAGCTACCGGCGCCTCCGTCTTCGACAGCTACGAGACCAAGGCGGACTGGGCGCAGGCGGGCGGCACCGCGGTCGCCGCGGCCATCGTGACGGCCGCCTACGCGCTCGCCGGAACGCCAGCCAGGGACAGTTACCCGGCCAGCTACCCGTATCAGCACTCCGGTCACCTGTACGACGTGACCTTCGGCTCGAACGGCACCTGCCTGCTGCACCCGGCCTACACGTGCAACGCCGAGAAGGGCTACGACGCGCCGAGCGGCCTTGGCACCCCCGACGGTGATGCCGCGTTCACCGCGTCTGGCACGGCACCGGTAGAAGTGCTGAACCCCGGCACACAGGACGACGAGGCTGGGACGAATGTCGCCGTCCAGATCACCGGGCTCGACACCCGGGCGGGAGCAAGCCTGAGCTACGCCGCAACCGGCCTGCCCGCCGGGCTGACGATCGAACCGGTTCCGCACTCCACCAACGCCGAGATCTCCGGAGCCCTGCCGACGTCTGACGTTTCTTACACGGTCACCGTGACGGCGAAAGACGCCAAGACCGGCGCGACGGCCAGCACGAAATTCGCGATCGTGGCAGCCGGGTCGCTGACGCCCACCTCGCCCGTGACGACCTCGATCGGCGTCGACGCCGAGTTCGTCACCGAGCCGAACAACTGCCTGGACAGCGGCGCCGGAACCGCCGGGACGACGGTGACCATCCAGGCCTGCACCGGAACCGCCGAGCAACTATGGACCTACCTGCCGGAAGGCACACCCGGTGCCGGATACGAGCTGACGATCAACGGGCTGTGCCTCGGCCTGGCGAACGGCACCGTCGACCTGGCGGCGTGCGACCGCGCGGTCGCCACCCAGACGTGGCGCCTCCTGGACGGCTGGCTGGAGAACACCGGTACCGGCACCTGCCTGCAGCCTGGCGTCCAGTCCGGCGCCGGATTGACCAACCCGCTGACCCTGCAAACGTGCGTCTCGTCTCTCGGGCTGCAGCAGTGGGACGTGTTGCGCGCGACCGTGCAGTCTGGCGTCCCCGGGATGTGCATGGCGACCGAGTACGGCACCCCCGGTCAGCTACCGCTCGCGCTCATGGTCGAGCCGTGCGGGCAGAGCGGCGAGGACTACGGATACACCTTCGGCGCGGACGGCCAGCTCCTCACGAGCGGCGGAGACTGCATCGGGGTCTCCAGAGAAGGCATCGACATAACGAGCGGCTGCAGCGGCACGCCAGACACCTGGATTCCGCTGCCCGACGGTCAGCTGTACAACGTCGGCTACGGCGTCTGCCTCGACGATCCGGGCGGATCGACGACGGCAGGCACCCAGCTCGACGTAGCACCTTGTAACGGCAGCCTCGGCGAGATCTGGGCGATCGCCTGACCCTCCGCCGCTTGGACCAAAGGAGCGAACTGATGACACGCAAGCTGGGTGGTGGCTGCGTAGTCGTCGCGGCCCTGCTCGCGGTGGCAGGCACCTGGGCAATCGGGTCAGGACCGGCGTCGGCGGCGGTTACGTGCCCGACCGTGAACTCGACAACCGGGGCCGTGTCGCCGGAGCCCACGTCCGGCACCGACTGGAGCGGCTGCAACCTGACCGGCGCCTTCCTCTACGACACGCCGATGACCGACATGAACCTGTCCGACGCGAACCTGACGAACGCCACCCTCACGTTCGACAACATGACGTCGACCAACCTGACGGACGCGACCCTCAGCGGCGCCAACATGACCGGCGTCAACCTGACCGGGGCGACCATCGCCGGTGCGATCATGGCCACCGCGACCATCACCAACATCGAGACGTTCAACACCGTCGGAGCTCCCGCCTCGCTGCCAGCCAGCTGGGAAGACATCGACTCCTTCATCCTCGGGCCCACCGCCGACGTCCAGTACGCCCTCCTCACGGACGCCGACCTGGCTGGCCTCGACCTCGACGATGCGAACCTGGGTGACGCCACTCTGACCGGCGCCAACCTGTCCGGCACGGACCTGGCCACCGCGAACATCGACGGCGTCCTGTCCGGCGACGTGACCGACACGTCTGCTCCGTCGCTCCCGTCCGGGTGGCAGCTAACCGACGGCTACCTGATCGGGGCGAGCGCCGACCTGGACGGCGCGAGCCTGCCCGGCATCGACCTGTCCGGCGTGAACCTGACCGGGACCATCCTGACCGGCACCGACCTCGCCCAGGCGAACCTCAGCGGAGCGACCCTGAGCTCCTCCGACATGGACAGCGCCGACCTGGACCAGGCCAATCTGGACAGCGCCGATCTGGATGGCGTCAACCTGAGCACGGCCAACCTGACCGACGCGACCGCGACCAGCGCAGACGCGTCCAGCGTCAACTTCACCGACGCGAACCTGACCGACACGTCCTTCACCGACGCCACGCTCACCAGCGCGAACCTGTTCGAGGCAGAGCTGAGCGGCACCGACCTGTCCACCGCGACGCTCACCGGCGTCGAGTCCGGCGAGGTCACCGGCTCGCCCTCGCTGCCCGCTGACTGGACCGTGGCCGGGGGCTACCTGCTCGGCCCGTCGGCTGACCTGTCAGGCGCCAGCCTCGACGGGGTGGCCGCCACCGGCGCCGACCTCTCCAGCGCCAACCTCAGCGGGGCCGATCTCACCGACGCAGTGCTGACGTCCGCCGAACTCGACAGCTCCAACCTGACGTCGGCCAACCTGACCGGCGCCGCGCTGACGAGCGCTGACCTCACGGACGCGACCCTGACGGACGCCAACCTCACCGACGCCAACCTCGACAACGCGACGTACACCGGAGCCGTCTTCACCGGCGCAACGTGGCTCAACACGACGTGCCCGGACGGCACCAACTCCAACAAGTACGACGACGGCTGCTTCAGTGCGCTGGACACCTCGCCGCCGGTCGCGAGCCCGAGCCTGGGCAGCGCGGGCACCGAGGTCAACGGGTGGTTCAACGCGCCCGTGACCGTCAGGTGGAACTGGACCGACGCCGGGACCATCAACACGGCGGAGTGCACGACGTCCTCCACCACAAAGGGGAACGGCTCGTTCACGCTGACCGCGAGCTGCACGGATCTGGCCGGGAACACCGGGACAGCCTCGTACTCGCTCAAGGTCGACGCGAGCCTGCCGGTTGTGAAGGTCACCGGCGTCAAAGCGGGAGCTCACTACGTGCTCGGCAAGGTGCCGACCGCGGGATGCTCGACCACTGAGACCGTCTCGGGCGTGGCCACGTCGGCCACGCTCAAGGTCAGCACCGGCGGCACCGGCGGCGTGGGGCCGTTCACGGCCACCTGCTCCGGCGCGGTCAGCGTCGCGGGCCTCGCCCAGGCGGCGCCCGTCCAGGCCAAGTACACGACCGGATACGGGTTCGGCGGCTTCATCCAGCCGCACCAGGGCAGCACCACCGCGACGAAGGCGAAGGACATCACCGCGCTCTTCCGCCTCGTCAACTCCAAGGGCCAGGCCATCACGGCAGCTACCGCCAAGCACCTGGCGTTCGCGCAAGACGTCCGGGTCACCCTGCGCGGTCCGGGCATAAGCCCGGCCAACGCTCTCTGCAGCTGGGATGCGTCGGCCCGCGCCTTCGCCTGCAAGCTGAAGATTCCGGCCAAGGTCCGGACCGGCAAGACGAACAAGTACACGATCACCGCGGACGAAGACCTCGGCACCGGCTTCTACACCGCTCCTGTCGTCGGCCGGGCAGTGAATCC
>JASIGS010000612.1 GCA_030052355.1 Streptosporangiaceae bacterium
CGATCAGCGCGAGTTCCCAGGAGATCACGAACATCAGCACCAGCACGCCGATGATCGTGAATATAGAGGTCACCAGCTGGCTCAGCGTCTGCTGCAGGGACTGGCCGAGGTTGTCGATGTCGTTGGTTACCCGGCTGAGGATCTCCCCTCGCGGCTGCCGGTCGAAGTAGCGCAGCGGCAGCCGGGATAGCTTGGCCTGCACCTGCTCGCGGAGGGTGAACACCGTGCGCTGCACGATCCTGGCCGTCAGCCTGCCCTGGAAAAGCGCGCAGATCGCGCTGCCGACGTTCAGCGCGACCACAACCAGCAGGATCTGCGCCACGTGGTGGAAGTCCGTCCCGTGATGCGAGGTGAATCCCGCGAACACGACGTTGATGGCCTCGCCGAGCAGCCGCGGGCCGAGCACCGTCAGCGTCACGCTGCTGATGGCGAGCGCCAGCGCGAATCCTCCGATCACCCGGTACGGGCGCAGCATGCCGAGCAGCCGCCGGCTCGAGCCGCCAAAGTCGAGCGCCTTCTCGGTGGACATGCCGCCCATGAACCCGGGCCCTCGCCCGCCAGGCCCTGGCCCCATCCGCATCGCCGGTCCTGGGCCTCGCTGCGGCGTGGCGCGCTCCCCCTCGCCTGCTACTCCCGGCGCGCCGTTGCCAGCCTGGCCGTCCTGATTCGCTCCCCCGCTCACGCCGCTGCCTCCTGCTCGGTCAGCTGGGAGAGCACGATCTCCCGGTAGGTCTCACTGGTTGTCATCAGTTCGCCGTGCGTCCCGGTCGCGACGATGCGGCCGGCGTCGAGCACCACGATCTGGTCGGCGCCCCGGATCGTGCTGACCCGTTGCGCCACGATGATCATGGTGGCCCCGCTGACATCCGCGGCCAGGGCGGCCCGCAGCCGCGCGTCGGTCGCGTAGTCCAGCGCCGAGAACGCGTCGTCGAACAGGTAGATGTCCGGCTTGTGAACCAGCGCCCTGGCGATCGCCAGCCGCTGCCGCTGCCCGCCAGACACGTTCGTGCCGCCCTGGGCGATCGGCGAGTCCAGTCCGGCCGGCATCCGCTCGACGAAGTCGCGGGCCTGGGCTATCTCCAGCGCACGCCACAGGTCCTCGTCGGTGGCCTGCTGGCTGCCGTAACGCAGGTTGCTCGCCACCGTGCCGGAGAACAAGTAGGGCTTCTGCGGCACCAGCCCGACCGCCGCCGACAGCGTCGCCGGGTCGAGTTCGCGCACGTCCACGCCGCCTACCAGCAGCGTGCCGCCGGTCACCTCGAGCAGCCGCGGTACGAGGTTCACCAGCGTCGTCTTGCCGCTGCCGGTACCGCCGATGATCGCGGTGGTCTGCCCAGGCAGCGCGGTCAGGCTGATGTCCGTCAGCACTGGCTGCTCAGCACCCGGGTAGCGGAACTCCACCCCGCGAAACTCGAGTTTGCCCGGCTCAGGGACGCTGGTGGCCGGCCGCGCGGGAGGAGCCAGCGCGGGCTCGGTGCCGATGACCTCCATGATCCGTTCCGAGCTGACCTCGGCGCGCGGCACCAGCATGAACATGAAGGTCGCCATCATCACCGACGTCAGGATCTGCGCCAGGTACGTGATGAACGCGGTCAGCGCGCCGACCTGCATGCTGCCATCGGCGATCAGGTGGCCGCCGAACCACACCACCGCCGTGGTGGACAGGTTGAGCACCAGCATGACGGACGGGAACATCAGCGCCATGAGCTTGCCGGTGCCGAGCGCCACGTCGAAAAGCTGCGTGTTGGCCGCCCCGAACCGGTCCCGCTCCTGCGGCTCGCGGACGAACGCCCGGATGACGCGCACGCCGGTGATCTGCTCGCGCAGCACCCGGTTGATGTTGTCCAGGCGCTCCTGCATGAGCCGGAACAGCGGCCGCATCCGGGAGATGATCAGCGTGACGATCACCGCGAGCACCGGCACCGCCACCACGATCAGCGAGGACAGTTTCACGTCCTGGTTGAGCGCCAGGATGATCCCGCCGATGCACATGATCGGCGCCGACAGCAGCAGGGTGAACGTCATGATCGCCAGCATCTGCACCTGCTGGACATCATTGGTCGTCCTGGTGATCAGCGACGGGGTGCCGAAGTGGCTGACCTCCCGGTCGGAAAACTGCTGCACCTGACTGAAGATGCCGTGCCGCACATCCCGGCCGAGCGCCATCGCGGTCTGCGCGCCGAAGTACACGGCCCCGACGGCGCACCCGATCTGCGCGACCGTGATGGCCAGCATGAAGCCGCCGGTCGCCAGGATGTAGTGCGTGTGGTGGAGGATCACGCCCTTGTCGATGATGTTGGCGTTCAGCGTCGGCAGGTACAGAGTCGCCAGCGTCTGGGCGAGCTGCAGCAACAACACCAGCGCCAGCCGCTTGCGGTAGGGGCGCAGGTACGTGCGCAGGAGTCTGATCAGCACGGTGCTCTCTCGGGTAGCAGTTTTTTATGGGAACGAGTCTGTGAGCCCCGCAGTCCTTAACCGGAGTCGGCGGCCTCCGGGGCTGCGGGCAGCACCGCGCGCATGCCGTCCGCGAGCTGCTGCAGTGCGCGCTTGATCAGCGGCGCGAGCGCCGTCGGCGGGTCGGCGTACAGCCACTTCTCCAGCGCAGCCTGCACAGCGGCGGTTACGGCGGCGGCCAGGATACGCGGGAACATGGCGGACCCGGCCCTGAAGCCTGACCGCACGGCGATCGCGTCGGCCAGCGAGCGCTCAGTCATCGCCTGCACCTTGAGGTACTCGCCGCGCAGGGCCGGGGTGCTGGTGACCAGCCGGACGCGGGCCATCCAGTCCTCGTCCAGGGCACGGTCGGCGATGCCGTACTCCGACATCACCGCGTTGGTGATGGCGGTCCAGAGCGGCTCGTCCGCGGGGCGTTCCATCAGCGTGGTACCGATCCGGACGGCGCGATCGAAGCTCAGCGCGCAGATCGCCTCGTACTTGCTGGCGAAGTAGTTGTTGAACGTGCGCGCCGACACCCCGGCCGCCTCGGCAATGTCCTCGACCAGCACATTGTCCAGCCCGCGCTCGGCTGCCAGGTGCATCGCCGCGTAGCCGAGTGCCTGCCGGGTCGCGGCCTTCTTGCGCTCACGCAGCCCGGCAGGACTCGGGCAGTCGGGCCTACGCAGCGCATCCCGCAGCTGCTCGGCCATGAACTGACGGTCGGCGAGCTCACCGGTCTCGCCTTCCCCCAGTCCTGCGCTCTGTGTCACGCGCCAGAGACTATCAAAACTTTCGTATCACGCAAAATTGCGCGACACGAAAGCTCAGCTTCACGTCATTCCCGCACCGGTGCAGGTCCTCGAGTGGTTCACGTGATATCCAGCTGATCCTCAGGACGGGCTAGGTTGCGGTGTCGCGCCAACGCTTGCGCTCAGGGCTGCCGCACTTTTGGCTGCCGCCTCCGCCGCCGGGTTGTCACCGAGCGCCCTGTGCGCGGCACTCACCAGAGCCAGCGCCCGGGATTCCTCCAACCGTGCGCCCATGTCGCGGAAGGTGTCCGCCGCCTGCTGCGCGACCACGACCGCACGTCCGGGCTCGTGCGCGGCCAGCGCCAGCTCGCTCAGCCCGGCCAGTGCCCAGCCGATGGCCAGCGAGTTGCCGAGAACCCGGCCCAGCTCCAGCGCGCTTTCCAGCGCGCTTCGTGCCAAACCAAACTCGCCCTGCCGAAGTGCCGCCACGGCCACGCCACGCAGCACGTGTGACTCACCGATCTGGTCGCCCAGCTGGCGGACGTCGGCCAGCGCGCGCCGGAAACTGGCCTCGGCGGCAGCCGGTTGCCCTGCCTGCAGCCGGGCGTCGCCGATGGTGTTCAGCACCTGTGCTCTGATCCTGGTTCCGGCGAAGGTCTCAGCGAGCGGCAGAGCCTCGGCCAGCAGCTCGTCCGCGGCCCCGGTCTGCCCAGTCATCATCTTGAGCCTCGCCAGGCCCTGCAGCGTAGAGGCCAGCGCTACCTGATCCCCGGCCTTGCGGATCATGCCGAGCGCGCGTTCGTAAGCGGCCGCGGCGGCGTCGAACTGTCCAGTCAGCCGCTCGATCCAGGCGGTGTCGCGGACAACCAGGGCGACGCCCAGGTCATCGCCAGCGGCTTGGAAAAGCCGGGCAGCCGTGTCCAGGTCCTGCCGAGCGACCTCGAACTGCCCTCCGTCTATGTGTATATAGGCAAGCTGGTGGTGCATTGCGGCCTGACCGCGGTCATGGCCCGCGGCGCGGGTCACCTCGAGAGCGATGGCCACGGTATCCCGGCGGTCATCGCGATAGCCCCTCACGTCGAACAGTGATTCCGCGCACAGGGTCAGGCTCCAGCACAGCTCGGCCAGCCCTGCCTCGGCCGCCTGGCGGACTCCCGACACCAGCGCAGTTCGTTCTCGCTCGTACCACGCCAGCGGGTCCTCGATCAGCTCATCTGTCAGCGGTCCGGGCAGCTGCCAGCACGCGATCCCGGTGTCGAGTGGCAGGTAGCCACCATGGCGATAACGATCGCGGGCCTCGCTAGCCAGGTGGAGCAAGGCTCCGAGCGCGCGCTCAAGAGCCGCGCCACTCTCACGGGCTGGCTCCTCGGCGGCCAGCCGCTCCTGCGCGAACACGCGTATGAGCTCGTGCAGCCGGTACTGGCTCTGCACCCCGGGCGCCTCGTCGGCGACCTCGACAAGCCGGCCCGTCACGAGCTCGTCGAGCACGTCCGTGGCCAGCGCCGGTGACTGGTCGAGCAGTGGCGCACTGATCCACCCGGAGAACACCGGCGCCCGCACAAGCGCGAGCCGCCGCAGCAGCACCCGCGCCTGCTCGCTGACGCCCTGGTAGCCAAGCGAGATGCTGGCCCGCACGCCCATCTCGCCGTGCTGCAGCTCGTCGAGGCGGCGCGCCTCGTCCGTCAGCCGGTCAGCAAGCTGCCGGACGTCCCAGTGCGGCCGCGCCGCCAGGCGAGCGCCCGCGATCCGCAGCGCCAGCGGCAGGTGGCCGCATTGCGCTGCGACCGCCGAAGCCGCGCTTGCCTGCGCATGCACCCGGGCAGCCCCGGTGATGCGACCGAGCAGGTCCACCGAGTGGGCCGGGTCTAACACATCCACCTCGATGCGCAGGGCGCCCGGCAACCCGGTCAGCTTGCGTCTGCTCGTGACCAGTACTGCCGCGGTCCCGCCACCAGGAAGCAACGGTGACACCTGGCTCTCGGTCACCGCATCGTCCAGCACCACCAGCATCTGCCGGCCGGCCAGCAAGCTCCGGTAGGCCTCGGCGCGCTCGTCGAGCGTCTCTGGTATCTGCGTTCCGGGCATACCCAGCGCGCGCAGGAATCGCTCGAGCACGTGCGCCGGGCCGACCGGGTTAGCGGTGCCGCCGTGCAGGTCGGCGAACAGCTGCCCGTCACGAAAGCGCCCCGCCACGCCGTGCGCGGCGTGCACCGCCAGGCTTGTCTTTCCCACGCCCCCGGTTCCCGTCACCACCAGAACTGGCGCGGTCAGCCTTGGCCCGCGGTCGGCGCCCGCGGTCAGCTGCTCCCGGATGTGCCTGACCTGCCCGTCTCTGCCGGTGAAGTCGGCGATGTCAGCGGGAAGCAAGCGCGGCACATGCCGCGGGGCCGAAGTCACAGCGACCGGCGCTGATGGTGGATCGAGGGCCCGCTCGCGGTTCAGGATGGCGCGCTGCAGATCCTGTAGCTGCCGCCCCGGCTCGATGCCGAGCTCCTCGATCAGTGTTCGGCGCGCCCGCTGGTAGACCTCGAGCGATTCGGCCTCCCGCCCGCTCCTGTACAGCGCGAGCATCAGCTGGCCGCGCAGCCTCTCGCGCAGCGGATGCTCTTCGACCAGCCCGTCGAGTTCTTCGACCAGCTCGTGGTGCCTGCCCAGATCCAGCTCCAGCGCAAGCCTGTCCTCGTGGGCAGTGATCCGACGCTCGTCGAGCCGGACCGCTGCGGCTCGCACCAGCTCGCTGTCGATGCCTTCCAGCGCCGGTCCGCGCCACAGGCGCTGCGCTTCCCGGTACCTGGCCACCGCCCGGCCAGCGTCCCCAGCGTCGCGCGCCGCACGCGCGGCCGACACCAGCTCGTCGAAAAGGAGCAAGTCAAGCCGCCCGGCGCCGAGCTGGAACACATACCCCCCTGCCTGCCGGGAAATGCTCGGCGGCTGGCCGGCCACGGCGGTCAGCCGGCGCAGCGATGAGATGCTGATCTGCACCTGGGCACGCGACGTCGACGGCGGCTCCGCTCCGTATAGCGCTGCCTCCAGCCGGGCGACGCTGACGACGCGATTCGGGCTAAGCAGCAGCATCGCCAGGACAACCTGCTGCCGCACGCCGGCTACTTCGAGATGCCGTGAGCCCGTTGCTACCTCCAGCGGTCCGAGGACCCTGTACTCCGTCGGCTCTCCGGCAGACATAAGAAACATTCTCACATTCGTGCAGGCCATATCGCTGCCACTGCAGGTCGCTCAATTGCCCCGCGCCGCTGCCCGCGACTGCTATCGCGTCTCTATCTGGCGGAGAAGGAACGCCGATAACGCGGTGGCCGACCATATCGACAGCGGAACCGGCAGGAAATGCCTGCAGGCCGCGTCCGCAAACACGAGGTACGACCAAGGGAGGCCCTGGAGATGTCAGCACAACTGACCACGACGGAGACCACGACAGAGGCTCAGCCGGAGGTAGCGCAGCCGGAGATAGCAGAGCCGGAAGTGGCGGTGGGTAGCCCGCCGCGCCGGGGAGCTTTGCGCTGGGTCCGGCAGACCATCCAAGACATGAACTACGGGGCCAGGCGATTCGTCGAGTGGCAGGCGCCCTGGATTGTCGACAAGCACTGGAACCGCGATTGAGCGGCAACGCCGGCCATTCTGCGGGCGCGGACAGATGCCACCAGGGCACTCCCAGCCGCGCCCGCTGCGGTGGGTGCATGGCCTGTGGCGAGGTGCGGGCAGGACCTGCAACCGGGGGCCTCCAGCGGGAACTTTCCGGCATCCAGCGACGTCCTGACGGTTCGGTGGGTAGTTGCCGGCGGTGGTCAGGGGGCCGAGCATGCAACGCACGGAACTGGCACGGCTCGAACGTCGGGTGAACGACGAGATCTTGACACGCTTCCCGGCCGGCGCGGTCCGGCGGGTGGCGGTGCTGCAGGAGGCCGACGACCCGCGGCTCGGCCCCGAGGAGATGCTGATCCGGGTCTTCGTCGGACCGGCCGACGCGCCAAAGGACGTGCCGGCCGCCACGGCTGGCGGCGGCCAGCCGACCGCACCGAGCAGCGAACAGTCGCTCCAGTGGTGGGCGGCGCAGCATGAGACGGCGATGCGGCGCCTGCGGCGTGAGCTGTCGTGGCGGCTGCCGCCGGCCAGACTGCTGGAGTTCACGATCGACGACGATCCCGGCGGTGCGCCGCGCATCATCATGCCGCATGATCCGGAGCTGGCCGACGAGCCCGTGCCGCCCCGCGAGATCGTGCAGACCGCGCTCCGCATCTTGCGGGCGCGGTACGTGTTCCCCGACCGCGCCGAGCAGGCCGCCGCCGATGTCGAGGCCAGGCTCGCGGCGGGCGAGTACGACGAGCTCAGCGAGTCCGAGCTCGCCGAGCGGCTGACCAGCCAGCTGTATGCGGTCTGCGCAGACAAGCACCTTCGGGTCCACTTCCACCCAGAGCGCAGGCGCCCGCCGACGCGGCCTGCCGACCGGGACAGGGACCGGCGGGACATGCGCGCGATCGGACGGCTGGAGAACTTCGGCATTCACCGGGTTGAGCGGCTGGACGGCAACGTCGGCTACATCGACCTGCGCCGCGTCGCGTTGCCGCAGAACGCCGGCGCTTCCATCGCCGCAGCCATGGAGCTTGTATCGGGCACGTACGCGCTCATCATCGACTTGCGGCGGAACGGCGGCGGCGCACCGGACGGCGTGGCCTTCTGGTGCAGCTACCTGTTCGACGGCCCGGCTACTCATTTCAACGACATCTTCGAGGCCGAGACGGGGCAGACCCGGCAGTTCTGGAGCCTGTCGTACGTGCCCGGCTCGCGGTACGTGGACAAGCCGGTCTACGTGCTCACCAGCCACGAGACGTTCTCCGGTGGCGAGGACTTCTGTTACACGCTGCAATCCCTGGGCCGGGCTCAGCTGATCGGCGAGACGACCGGGGGCGGCGCACACCCGACAGGCATGCGGCCGCTGAGTGCGACCATGGCGATATCGGTGCCCTTCGCCCGTTCGGTCAATCCGATCACTGGCACGAACTGGGAAGGCACTGGCGTTGTGCCGGACGTCCCGGTCGCGGCCGGGGAAGCGTACGACGTCGGCTACGGCATGGCACTGCGGCACGTGCTGTCGCTCGACGCGCCGCCGCCGGTACGCGAGGAGGCCGCGGCGGCTCTGGCCCGGCTGACCGCCTGACCGCGCTTCAGCCGCGTAGCACGGCTGCACTAGCGGATTTACGACAACATCCTCCTGACTGCGCATCTGTCGCATCGATGTCGGAATCTCGCTAGCATCGGAACTCGCGGATGCTGGATGCTTGAAGCGTGTACGAGGACAAGGAACGATGCGTCAGGGCCGTCCAGGCCAAAGATGCCCGGTTCGACGGCTGGTTCTTCACCGCGGTGCTCACGACCGGTATCTACTGCCGGCCGAGCTGCCCCGTGGTGCCGCCCAAGCCGGAGAACATGCGGTTCTTCCCGAGTGCGGCCGCGGCCCAGCAGGCCGGGTTCCGCGCCTGCAAGCGATGCCGCCCCGACGCCAGCCCCGGTTCCCCGGAGTGGGACGTTCGAGCCGACGTCGTCGCCAGGGCCATGCGGCTCATCGCCGACGGCGTCATTGACGGCGGCGGAGTCCCCGAGCTGGCCCGCCGACTGGGCTACAGCGTCCGGCAGCTGGAACGCCTGCTGCTGGCAGAGCTCGGCGCCGGGCCGCTAGCGCTGGCCAGGGCGCAGCGGGCGCAGACCGCGAGGCTCCTCATCGAGACGTCATCGCTGCCAATGGGCGACGTCGCGTTCGCGGCAGGCTTCTCGAGCATCCGCACCTTCAACGACACCGTTCGCGAGGTATTCGCGCTGTCGCCCACCGAGCTTCGCGATAGGGCGAGGCGGGGCGGGACGGCGGCCATGACGGGGGCCATCTCGCTCCGGCTGCCGTTCCGTGCTCCGCTTCAGCCGGGAAACCTGTTCGGCCACCTCGCCGCTACCGCGGTGCCGGGCGTGGAGGAATGGCGCGATGAGGCCTACCGCCGGACACTTCGCCTGCCGCACGGTCACGGCATCACCGAACTAAGGCCACGGCCCGACCACGTCACGTGCCGGCTGTTCCTGACTGACCTGCGCGACCTGTCCACCGCGATCAGCCGGTGCAGGCGGCTCCTCGACCTTGATGCGGATCCGGTGGCCGTCGACGAGCTACTCGCTGCGGACGAAGTCCTGGCGCCGCTCGTGGCCAAGGCGCCAGGCAGGCGGGTGCCGCGGACGGTCGACGCGAGTGAGTTCGCGCTGCGGGCCGTGCTCGGCCAGCAGGTGTCCACGGCCTCGGCGCGGCGGCACGCCGGCCGCCTGGCGGCGATCCACGGAGAGCACGTCGATGATCCGGCCGGGGGCCTGAGCAGGCTCTTCCCCGACCCGGCCAGGCTCGCCGACGCGGACCCCGCAGAGCTGGCGCTGCCCGGGGCGCGGCGCGAGTCGTTCCTCGGGCTCGCCTCCGCGCTGGCCAATCGCAAGGTCGACCTCGGCGTCGGCAGCGACTGGAACGAGGCGCGGCTGAGGCTCGCTGTCCTGCCGGGCATCGGCCCCTGGACCGTGGAGACCATCGCGATGCGGGCGCTCGGCGACCCGGACGCGTTCCCCGCGTCAGACCTTGGCGTGCGCCGCGCGGCCGCCGGGCTTGGCCTGCCAGCCGCGACCACCTCGCTGGCCAGCCGCGCCGCCGGGTGGCGACCGTGGCGCGCTTATGCGGTCCAGTACCTCTGGGCCAGCACCGACCACGACATCAACAATCTCCCCGCGCCCGCAGCGACGGGGCCAGGCATTCCACAGGAGCAGTCATGACCAGCAGCAGCTTCGCGACCCGCACGCACGTCGTCATCGACAGCCCGGTAGGCCCGCTCACGCTCGTGGCCGAGCAGGGCAGGCTGACCGGGCTGTACATGGCCGCGCAGCGGCACGCACCCGACAACTCGGACCTGGGCATTCCGGGCGAGGCCGCCGACGAGCCCTTCGCGTCGGCGGCAGCGCAGCTGGCGGCTTACTTCGCTGGCGAGCTGACAGCATTCGACCTGCCGCTGGCGCCGGCTGGCACGCCGTTCCAGCTTCGCGTGTGGGCGGCGCTGCGAACCATCCCGTACGGGCAGACGGTCTCCTACGGGCAGCTCGCCCGTCAGATCGGCAGTCCAGCCGCCAGCCGCGCGGTCGGGCTCGCCAACGGCAGGAACCCGATAGCCCTGGTAGTTCCCTGTCATCGGGTCGTCGGCGCGGACGGCAGCCTGACCGGCTACGGCGGCGGCCTGGACCGCAAGCGGTTCCTGCTCGACCTGGAACGCGGTAGCAGGTGACTAGGTGTGCCCGGCTAGTCCCGGGACTAGCCGGGTGCCCTTACCCATTCCTCCTGGCCATCTGCGGTCCGGCCGGTTGGAGAGAAGCCACGGCTTCGGTATAGCCGCTGCGAGCGCTCATTGTCTGGATGCGTCAGGAGGTGAATCCGCGGCTGGTGCCGCCGCTCCGCTTCGGCGAGGACGGCATCCAGCAGGGCTCCTCCGATTCCCCGGCCCCACCGCTCGGGAGCGACGTACAGAAAGCCGAGGAAGCAGCCGCCGGGTACGACCGGGCCTTCCCCGTCCTGCTCGCGCAGAGCCCGGGCGGAGGCCATCGCAACCATCTCGGGGCCCTCGGTCGCCACCAGAAGCCACGTGCCAGGGTCACGCAGGCGCGTCCGGACACGGTCGACGCGGGCGGCCTGGCCGGGCCAGGCGCCTTGACGGCGGGCCAGATTCGATCGCTCGTAGAGCGAAACGGCGGCGTCGACATCAGCCGCCTCTCCAGGCCGGACCAAGACCACGCCCTCAACGTACAGCCAGCGTGCCGCGACCTGGCCGCCAGGCAGTTCGACTCTGCCAGGCCGATCAGTGCGACGCCGGCGTTACGGTGGTAGCAGTGATCACCCCAGTCGAAGGAGCAGTCAGCCACTGCCCACCATAAAGACGCGACAAGTCGGGAGGCTTCCCGAGGAGCTGAGCAGTTTCGTCGGCCGGGACAGCGAGGTCGCGGAGCTGCGTGAACTCCTGCGCCGGACGCGAGCCGTCACCCTGTGCGGCCCCGGCGGGATCGGCAAGACCAGGCTCGCGCTCCGGCTGCTGCACGCGGTGACGCCGGAGTTTCCTGACGGCGGCTGGTGCGTCGAACTGGGCGAGGTCCGCTTGCCTGAGAGCGTGCCGGCAAAGATCGCGTTCGCGCTCGGCATCGATGAGGAACCCGGCCGACCACTGGTCGACACGCTCGCGGATGCGCTCAGGCCGCGCCGGGCCCTTCTGGTCCTGGACAACTGCGAGCACCTGATCGACACCTGCGCCGATCTGTGCCAGCGGCTGCTGGCCGGCGCTGCCGGGCTGCAAGTCGTCGCCACCAGCCGGGAGCCCATGCGCATCGCGGCCGAGGCCGTCTGGCACGTGCCGCCCCTCGACCTGCCGCCACCGGACACTTCCGCGGTCGAAGTCGTGGGGCGCTATGACGCCGTCCGGCTTTTCGCCGAGCGGGCCGGCGCGTCGGCGCCCGGCTTTGAACTCACCTCAGGCAACGCAGCGGCGGTCGCCGCGATCTGCCGGGCACTTGACGGCTTGCCGCTGGCCATAGAGCTAGCCGCGGCCTGGGTTCGGGCGCTGTCGGTCGAGCAGATCCGCCGACGGCTCGACCACCGCCTTGCGCTGCTCACTGGCGGCGAGCGCACCGCGCCCGCGCGGCATCGCACGCTGCGCGCGACGCTCGACTGGAGTTACCACCTGCTGTCCGAAGCCGAGCGAGTCCTGCTGCGCAGGCTGTCGGTCTTCGGCGGGTGGTCGCTCGACATGGCAGAGCGACTGTGCACGGACGACAAGCTGCCGGCGTCGGAGATTCTCGACCTGATCACCGCGCTCGCCGACAAGTCACTGATCGAACTGGAGTCAGTAACGCGCGGCCAGGCCAGATACCGAGTGCTGGAGACGATCCGCGAGTACGCATCGGAACTGCTCGTGACCGCCGGCGAGGCGCCGGAACAGTACCGCCGCCGCCTGGACTACACGGTCAGCGAGTCCGAGACCGCGATGTACATCGGGTTGGCGACGGTGCGCGCCTCGTGGTCGACTCGCGTCGACCTGTTCAAGCGGGTGGACACCGAGGACGGCAACATCCGCGAGGTACTGGCCGACTGCCTGGCTAACGGCGACGCCGAGCACGGCCTGCGGATCTGTAACTCCTTGCGGCTGGTGTGGATCGTGCACGGGTACTTCGCCATGGGGGCCACGTGGCTTGACGCGTTCCTTGGCCTGGACGGTGCCGACTCGGTGTCGCCGGTTGTCCGCGGCGCCGCTCTGGTCGGCAGGGCACAGCTGGCCCTCGCGAGCGGCTCGGAAGGCGCGGACCACCTCGCGACAGCCGGGCTCGAGCTGTGCCGCTTGGCTGGCGATCAGTTCTGGACGGCGACAGCGCTGAACCTGCTTGCCGAGATCACGCTGCACGCAGGCCAGCTCGACGCAGCCGTGGCCACGGCGGACGAGGCACTCGAGGTCGCCGAGTCCGCCGACGACCGGTGGAACGAGAGCTATGCGTACGGCACCAAGGCCGCGGCTGCCGGGTTGCGCGGCAGCCTCCGCGAGGCGCAGGAACTCGGCGAGCAGGCGCTGCAAATTACCCGTGACATCGGACAGCTGTGGGGTGCGGCGAGGGCCATGCTGGGCCTCGGCGACCTAGCCCGCGTACGCGGCCAGCACGATGCGGCAAGGCAGTACTACCTCGACGCGCTGGCGATCCTGCGCGAGCTGAGCGCCAGGCCGGACATGGCGCGGTGCCTGGCTGGCCTCGGGCGGATCGAGATCGACCAGAACGATCTCGCCGCGGCGCGCGGGTACCTTACCGAAAGCCTCCAGCTCAGCTACCTGTCCGGCAGCCGCATCGGCATGGCCCGCGGGCTGGAGACGATCGCCAGGCTGACGGTGCTCGAAGGCAGTCCGCGGACGGCGCTCAGGCTCGCGGCGGCGGTGTCTGCGCTGCGCGCGGAGGCGCATCTGCCGCCGGTGCCCGGTGCGCGGCTGCAGCGCTTCCTGGACGCCGCGCAGCCCCTCGGCGAGCACACGGTCGCCAGGCTGTGGGCCGAGGGACAGGCGACCACGCCTGCCGCCGCGGTCGCGCTGGCGCTTGGGCACAAGCCGGCCGATACACCGCAGGCGGCCGCGGCCGACCTGCGGGCTGGCGGCCTGACTCCCAGGGAGCGCGAGGTGGTCGGCTTGCTCGCCGACGGCGCCAGCAACCGCGCGATCGCGGCGCAACTGTTCATCAGCCCGGCCACCGCCGCGAGGCACGTCGCCAACATCCTGGCGAAGCTAGGGTTCAGCTCACGCAGCCAGGTAGCGGCGTGGGCAGCAGCCACGGCACAGCAAACCCGTCCTCCGGCCGCGGACGGCCACGGCGCTGCTCAGCCGGCGCCGAACAGCACGCTCACCGACTCGCCTTCGTGAATCCGCCGGATCGCCTCCGCCAGCGCCGGCGCGATCGAGATCACGCGCAGGTCGAGCCCCTGGCCGCCGTCCGCGGCAGGCAGCGTGTTGGTGCAGACGACTTGGCGGACCTGCGGGTGAGCCGCGATCCGTTTCAGCGCGCCGTCCGCGAACAGGCCGTGCGTGCAGGCAATCCGCACCGACCCGGCGCCGTGCTCGCTCAGCCGGTCGAGCAGCTCGATGACCGTCGTGCCGCGAGCGATCTCGTCGTCCAGCACGATCACGTCCCGGCCCGCCACATCCCCGATGATCGAGCTGATCGTCACCTTCTCGTCGCTGAGCCGCTCTTTCGCGCCGGCGGCTACCGGCAGGGACAGCATCCGGGCCAGCGCGGCGGCACTCTTCGCGTTGCCGAGGTCCGGCGACACGACGACCGAGTTCGACAAGTCAAGGCGCCGGAAGTGGTCGGCGAACTCGCGCAGAGCGTGCAGGTGGTCGACCGGCACCGAGAAGAATCCGTGTACCTGCGGCGAGTGCAGCGTGATGGTCAGGATCCTGTTGGCGCCGGCCGTCGCCAGCAGGTCTGCCACGAGCCTGCCGCCGATGGAGATCCGCGGCATCGACTTCTTGTCTGAACGCGCGTAGGAGTAGTAAGGGATCACGGCCGTCACCCGTGCTGCCGACGCTCCCCTGGCAGCGTCGAGCATCAGCAGCAGCTCCACCAGGTTTTCCTGCACTGGCGGGCCGAGCGGCTGGATCACGAACACGTCGCGTTCCCGGCAGTTGGCCAGTAGCTGGACTTCGAGGCAGTCGTTGGCGAACCGGGTGAGGCGGACCGGGCTCAGCGGCACGCCGAGGTCGGCGCATATTTCCGCCGACAGGGCCGGGTGGGCGCTGCCGCTGAACACGACGATCTCCCGCACGATCTCAGCCTAAAGCGAGATTACCGACAGCATCAGGCCGCCCTTGAGGGACGACCTAACCGGCCGGCCGGTCCGAGCCACCCCTGCTGCGCGGCGCTCAAAGGGAACGCGCCGCTTCGGCCAGGATCCGTCCGGCCTCGCGCAGCCAGTACGGCGCATCGGCCATAGCAGCAGCTTTGCTGCCTGCTATTCGGGCAAGCTCCACGAGGCGGGTGCCTGGCGGCGGCGCGACCGTCGCCGTTCCCGCAACCACAGCCACTCCGACGCTCGCGGCCTGCGCCGCGGCGCACACGGCTCCGACGACCTTGCCTGCCTCCGAAGTGGCGTCGTACTGACCTTCGCCGGTTATCACCAGGTCGGCGCCGTCGAGGGCCTGCGGCAGGCCGGCGATCCTCGCGATCTCGGGGGCGCCCAGGGCTAGCTCGGCGCCCCAGGCGGCGGCCAGGCCGTACGCCGTGCCGCCCGCGGCACCGGCGCCCGGAGTCTGCGGATCGCCACCCAGGAGATCAGCGAGCCGGGTGAGGCCGGCCTCCAGGGTCATGATGTCGGCCGGGGTGGCACCCTTCTGGGGGCCGAAAACGGCGGCCGCACCGGACGGGCCGAGCAGGGGGGCGGTGACATCGGTCAGGCAGCGGATGCCCACGGGCGGGGGCGGCCGGAGGCCGGTCAGGTCGATGGTGGCCAGCTCGGCCAGCGCGCCGCCGCCGCGGGTGAGCTCCCGCCCCGCCGAGTCGAGAAAGCGGGCGCCGAGTGCGGCGAGCGCACCGCTGCCGCCGTCGGTGCACGCGGAGCCGCCCAGCGTCAGCACGACCTGGCGTGCGCCGGCGTTCATCGCCCGCACGATCAGCTCGCCGACGCCGTAGCTGTGCGCGCGCAGCGGCGCCAGGGTTTCGAGCTGGGTCAGGCCCGCCGCGCTGGCGAGCTCCACAACGTGCACGTTCCCCGCGAACTCCAGCCAGCGCGCCGTCACCGGCAGATCGCCAGGGCCGCTGACCCGTGCCGTGCGCCACCGGCTCCGCTCGCCAGCTGCTGCGAGGACATCGAGCGTTCCCTCTCCGCCGTCCGCCAGCGGCAGCTCGAGCACCTGGTCGCCCGGGCGCACGCTCCGCCAGCCCGCGGCCAGCGCCGCCGCGGCGTCAGCGGCGCTCACGCTGCCCTTGAAGGAATCGGGCGCCGCGACGAGCTTCATCCCGGCTAGCCGGGATAGTCCGGCAGCTTCAGTGCGGCCCTGATGGACCGCTGGACGGTCTCCTTGTCCGGGCGCGCGTCGATGCTCACCACGTACTCCTTGCGCCGGAAGATGTCGAGCACCGGGTTGGTCTTGGTGTGGTACTCCCGCAGCCGGACGGCCAGCGCCTCCTCGGTGTCGTCCTCGCGCTGGACGAGCTTGCCGCCGCACAGGTCGCAGGTTCCCTCTGCATGCGGGCTGTTGTCGATGAGGTTGTAGTCAATCCCGCAGCCAGAGCACAGCCTGCGGGCCATGACCCGGCGCCGTACCTCGCTGTCAGGCAGTTCTAGGTAGATGACGCCATCGATGTCGTAGCTCTCAAGGAAGAACTCGGCCTGCCGTTTGCTGCGCGGGAAGCCGTCGATGATGAAGCCGTAGTTCCAGTCGTGCTGGCTTAGCCGGTCCTTGACCACGCCCTCGACCAGGTCGTCGCTGACCAGCTCCCCCGCGGCCATCGTGCGCCGTACCTGCGCGCCCAGCTTTGTGTGCTGCTGCACGTTCCACCGGAAGATGTCCCCGACGGCGATGTGCACCAGGTCGAGGTCGGCGGCGAGCATCGCGCTCTGGGTGCCCTTGCCGCTGCCCTGGACGCCCATGATGACGTATTTGCGCATGGCGCAACTGTAGGCAGCCGGCCAGTCACTCTCCCGCGTGGACCGGCCCTTGCTGGCTGACGAAGTCCCGCGTCCGGATGGCGAACAGGCAGATGACCCCGCAGACCAGCGGTATGACGGCGGCGACGAGCAGGATGTGGTCAAGGCCAGCGGTGAACGCTGTCCTGGTCGCGACGACGGCAACTGGCCTCACCGTGGCGGGCAGGTGGTGCAGGAGCACGGAAACCTGGCCGTTCTGCACCGCCGACGATATCTGGCCGCCCAGCGAGCGCAGCGACGGCGTGGCCGCCGCGATGGTCGTGACCTGCCTTGTCACCTCGCTGGCGAACAGGGCACCCAGCAGCGCGATGCCGGTCGCGATCCCGACCTGGCGGAACGTCGAGTTGATGCCGGACGCCATGCCGGCCCGTGCTGGCTTCACCACGCCGACAGCAGTGGACGCCAGCGGCGGGTTGACCAGCCCGACGCCGATACCACCGACGATCATCCCGGGGATCAGGTGAGTCCAGGACGAGGTGGGCCCGAGGCCGCGCATGAGCAGCAGCCCTGCGCCAATGATGATCAGGCCAGGGCCGATGAGCAGCCGGATTGGCACCTTCGAAGTCAGTCGCCCGGCAATTGTCGCGGTAATCATGATGGCGCCAGATATCACGGTCAGCCGCAGGCCAGTGCCGAGCGCCGAGTACCCCAGGATGTCCTGCAGGTACAGCACCAGGTAAAGGAGCATCGAAAAGATGGACGCGCTCAGTCCGAGCGCAGCGATCAGCCCGCCGCTGAACGCGGGAAGCCTGAACAGGCCAAGGTCGAACATCGGGTGTTTGCCGCGCCACTCGATGACCACGAACGCGCACAGCAGCACGAACGCCACGGCGAAACAGCTAAGCACCAAGTCGCTCGTGAAGCCCCTGGTGCTGGACTCGATCAGCCCGTAGACCAGGCTGGCGAGCGCGACGGTGAACGTGGCGAAGCCCGGCCAATCCGGCCGGGTCGCCTGCGGCAGCCGCGACTCACCGACGCGGAGGGTGGTGACGACCAGCGCGGCCACGCCGATCGGCGCGTTCACGAAGAAGATCCACCGCCACGAGATGCCCGTAGTCAGGATCCCGCCGAGCAGCGGGCCGATCGCCACGGCCAGGCCGGTCACCGCTCCCCAGACGCCGAACGCGACCCCGCGGTCCCGACCACGGAACGCGTCAGCCAGCAGCGCCAGCGAGACCGAGAACATGATCGCGCCCCCGACACCCTGGACGGCACGCGATATCTGCAGCATCAGCGTGGTGACCGCGAAGCCGCACAGCGCGGACGCACCGGTGAACAGGACCAGGCCGACCAGGTACAGGATCCTGCGGCCGTACATGTCGGCCAGGCTTCCGGCAGTCAGCAGGAACGCCGCCAGAGTCAGCGCGTACGCGTCGACGATCCACTGCAGGTCGGCGAAGGTCGAGTGCAGCGCGTGCTGGATGTCGGGCAGCGCGACGGTGACGATCGTGATGTCGAGCAGCAGCATGAAGGTGCCCACGCAGACGGCGACGAGCGTCCACCACTTGTTGCCGCGGTAGCCAGCGGGCTCGGCGGCCGGCGGCGCTGCCTTGCCGGCCGCCGTGTAACCGGCCTTGGCCGCATCAACTTCTGCCACGAGAACCCCCCATCGGTTCGGCGGCGAGCCCAGCCGCCAGTGTCATCAACCTGTGGCCGACAGCCCTGGCCAGCCAATACCGCCTTTGAAGCTGATACTGCCTGTAACGCAGGCTGCGCTCAGGCATTCCGGATCAGCCGGCCGGCCGGTCAGCCCGCTGCCGCGGAGTGCCTGCCGAGCGCGTACCGGCGCTCGCACGCGCCGCGCAGCTTGGGGTCGAGCGAGTCCTTGATCAGCGGCCAGTCCTGCCGCAGCAGGCGGGGGTTGACGAACCTCGCGATGTCGTTGCGCTGGCCCTGAGTGAGGATGATCCCGTACATGCTGCGCCTGGTCGCGTCGTCGGTGACGTCGCACTCCCGCAGACCGGGCCAGGCCAGGTGCCGCGGCAGCACGATGGTGCCCTCCGCGGGCCCGCGCAGGTCGTCAAGCCGTTCAGGCAGCCGGACGGTATACGGCCGGCGGCCCATCAGCAGGTCAGCTAGAGACATGCCTCCGATTATGACCGCAGCCCGCCGGCCGCCTACTACCTGCGGTAGCGCTACCCTCTAAAGCATGTCGACCGCCCAACCACGGCCACGGCCACGCTGGCTGTTCTTGATCAAGCCGCGCTGGCTGGCCTGGCACGCCTTTGCCGTGGTCGCGTTCTGGGGCATGCTCTGGCTCGGCGACTGGCAGTTCCACCGTGCCGAGAGCGGCAACGCTCTGAGCTGGGCTTATACCTTCGAGTGGCCCATCTTCGCAGTGCTCGGCGCCATTTTCTGGGCCAAGACGATCATTGACGAGTGGCGCGGCCCCGACTACGTGCCGAAGAAGAAGCGGGCCGAGGCGGCCGTCAGGCCGGTCGGGCCGCCAGACCCCTTCTCGGTCCTCCCTGACGGAGCTCACCTCGCTGCCGATCACGACGATGACGCCGATAGCGACCCCGAGCTCGCCGCCTACAACGCCTACCTGGCGAGGCTCAACAAGGAGGTCCGCGGCCACGGCAAGTGGCACGGGCTGCGGTAGCCTCGCCGGCGAGGATCAGCTGACCAAGAGAAGGAGGCCTGAGTGAGCGGCGACACGCTCCGCCTCGTGGTGCGCGCCTACCGCACCATGGCCTACGTGACCGGCACGATGCTGTGCGTCCTGGTCTTCGTCGGGATCCCGCTGCAGGTCTGGGCCCATAACCTGACCATCGTCGAGATCGTCGGCACCATGCACGGGATCCTCTACATCATCTACGTGCTGGTCGCCTTCACCATGACCAGGGCCGTGCGGATCAAGCTCGTCAGTCCCACCGAGATAATCGTGCTGGCCGCTGGCACGATCCCGATCCTCACCTTCGTCGTGGAGCGCTGGATCACCAGGACCTACATAGACCCGGCCCTGGCCGCCGACGCAGCTGCCAGTGAGCAGCCAGTACTTCGCTGAGCAGCCGACCGCTGCGCACCGCCTCCGCACCGTGCACGTGGTGCTGCCCGACGTCCACCTGGCCCTGACCACCGACTCGGCCACGTTCTCGCCCGGACGACTCGACCCGGGCACGCGGCTGCTGCTGGAAACCGCCCCGTCACCGCCCCCGGACGGCGAGCTGCTTGACCTCGGCTGCGGCTACGGGCCGCTCGCGCTCGTCATGGCTGCCAGGGCGCCCGCGGCCAGGGTCTGGGCGGTGGACGTGAACGAGCGCGCTCTGGAGCTGTGCAGGCGTAACGCAGCCGCTGCGGGCCTCGCCAACGTCCGGACCGTGCCCCCCACGGACGGCGACCTTCCGGCCAGCTACCGGCTCATCTGGTCCAACCCGCCGATCAGGATCGGCAAGAACGCGCTGCACGCCCTGCTCGCCACCTGGCTGGAACGCCTGGCGCCGGATGCCGCCGCGTACCTGGTCGTCCAGCGCAATCTTGGCTCGGATTCCCTGCAGCGCTGGCTCGCCCAGTCCGGCTGGGATGCGGCCCGCACCGCCGCAAGGTCCGGGTACCGGGTGCTGCGGGTGAGCCGGTGAGCGCCGTGGCCCGGAGCCAGCCCTGGTGGCCGGCGGGCCCGTCCCTGGGGCAGGCATGACCGGGCAAGGCGCGACCGGGGCAGGCACGGCTGGCCACCGCCAGCTCGGCGCCACCGAGGTGAAGCGGCTGAACCGCGACTGGCGGCGGCGCACCGACGCCAGGCTCAGCCTGCTACTCGACAGCGTCGGGCAGCCGTTTAATGTCGGCTCGATCGTCAGGACGGCGGCCGCATTCGGCGCAGAGCGGATCTGGCTGTGCGGCGCGACCGCGGAGCCCGGTCATCCGTCCGCGCGCAAGACCGCACTCGGTACCGACCGCCTGATTCAATTCGACCTGGCAGCTACGGCGGCAGACGGAGCCAAAGCCGCCCGGCAAGCTGGCTTCCGCGTGATCGCCGTCGAGCTGGCCGGCGGTGCGGTGCCCCTGCACGAGGCCCCGCTGACCGGCGACGTCTGCCTGGCACTCGGCAACGAAGACCGCGGCTGCTCGCCGGCCCTGCTCGCCGAGGCGGACCTGATCGCCTACATCCCGCAGACCGGGAAGGTCGGCTCGCTCAACGTGGCAGCCGCCGCGGCCATCGCGATCGCGGAGACCCGCCGCCGGGAGTGGGCCGACGGTGACACCACTCCGCCGCGGCACGCTGCATACTAGGCGGGTGCCGACCGCATTCCTTGATCACCCGCGACCGCTGGCGTTCGCGCACCGGGGCGGCGCTGGCCACTTCCCGGAGAACTCCTGGAAGGCGTTCGAGCACGCTGTCCGGCTCGGGTACGCCTACCTCGAGACGGACGCGCATGCCACCTCAGACGGCGTGGTCATCGCCTTCCACGACCACTCCCTGGACCGGGTCACCGACGCCGCCGGGCGCGTCGCGAGCCTGACGTGGAAGCAGGTGGCCGCGGCCAGGATCGCAGGCACCGAGCCCATCCCGCTCATGGCCGACCTGCTGACAGCCTGGCCGGACGCGCGGTTCAACATCGACGTCAAGGAGCACTCGGCGATCGGGCCGCTGGTCGAGGTCCTCAAGGCCACCAACGCCTGGGACCGGGTCTGCCTCACCTCGTTCTCCGGGCTCCGGCTGAGCGCGACCCGGCGGCTGCTGCCGAAACCGGTCTGCACGGCCACCACGCCGGCTGGGATCGGCGCGATCCGGGCCGGGCTGCCGCGAGGGCTGCTCAAGGCCCGGTTCGCCGCTCTGTCCGTGCGCTGCGCGCAGATCCCCTTCTCCATGGCTACCAGCAGCTTCATCGCCAGGGCACGCTCCGCGGGCCTGCAAGTGCACGCCTGGACCGTCAACGATCAGCCGACGATGACCCGCCTCCTTGACCTTGGCGTGGACGGCATCATGACCGATCAGACCGAGTCCCTGCGGGATTTGCTGATCTCGCGCGGCGAGTGGCAGCCAGGGGCCTGAGGCCGTCGGCACGCCGTGCCGGACCCAGCCGCCGCAACATCCAGCGAAGACGGGGGTTGGATCTGCCGCCTGGCGGGAATCTTGTCCAGGTACTCACCGTTGGTGATATAGGACGGCTGAGCCCCGGGAGGCAGTAACACATGGCGGAGCGAGCACTTCGTGGCACGCGGCTCGGAGCCACGAGCTACGAGAACGATCGCAACACCGACCTGGCCCCCCGCCAGGAGGTGGACTTCGAATGCCCCAAGGGCCACCGTTTCACGGTGCCCTTCTCCGCCGAGGCCGAGCTGCCGACAAACTGGGAATGCCGCATATGTGGCGCTGTCGCCTTCACGGCCACCGGGGACGTTCCCGCCCCTAAGAAGACGAAGCCACCGCGGAGCCACTGGGACATGCTGATGGAGCGCCGCACCATAGCCGACCTCGAGGAGGTCCTGGCCGAGCGGCTCGCGGTCATCAGGGGCCAGCGCGAGCCCGTGGACACCCCGCGGGCCAGGCACACCGCCCGGCAGCGCAAGAGCGCCTGAGCAGCAGCCAGGCCCGAAACAGCCAAGCCGCCACGGCCGGTAGCTAACTGCGAGCGCTTCAGCAGGTGACGGCTCGGTTCTGC
>JASIGS010000613.1 GCA_030052355.1 Streptosporangiaceae bacterium
TACGAGCGGGCCGAATCCATCTCGCTCGCCTTCGTGACCGCGCTCCAGGCCCTGCCGCCCCGCCAGGTCGCCGTGCTCATATTGCGCGATGTGCTCGGATTCCACGCGGACGAGGTGGCCGGCATGCTGGACTCGACTGTCGACTCGGTCAACAGCGCGCTCAAGCGGGCGCGGGCGGGCCTAGAGCGCCGGCAGCAGCTAGTCGCCGGGCGACAACCGCCGCCCACTCCGGGCTCACCGTCCGAGGCAGCCATCGTCGCGAAGTTCACCAGCGCATGGGAGTCCGCCGACCTCGATGCGCTGGTGAGCCTGCTGACGGACGACGTCTTCGTCTCGATGCCGCCCATGCCGTTCGAGTACCAGGGCCGCGACGTCGTAATCCGCCTCTGCGACAGCCTGTTCCGCGCTGGCCGGAGGTTCGACCTGGTGCCGACGAGAGCTAACGGTCAGCCCGCGTTTGGTGTTTACCTGCGCGGCCCGGGCGGCATCCGCCACGGGACCGGCCTGTACGTCCTGGCCCTGACCGGTGACCGGATCTGCGCCCTGACCCGCTTCGACATGAGCGTGCTGCCGTCGTTCGGGCTGCCGCGGTCGTTGCCGGTCCGGTAACGAGCCGCCGGCCGGCCGCCAGCTGCGCCGCAGGAGTGACCCGGCGAGGCTCAGCCGGCCGCGGCGAGCGGCTGGCGGCTCCTGGCCCGCCAGAACTCCTGGCCGGCCTCGGGCAGCAGGTAGATCGGGTCGTAGTACTCGTACTCGCGCTGCAGCGCCAGCGGGTCGCCGGACTCGACGCCGGTGCGGTAGTTCTTCGTCCAGTACGAGATGCCCAGCTCGCGGTCGTACCTGGCGACCTGGTGCACCAGCGCTTGCCGACGTACGGGACGTCGCAGATAAAGCGGGGGGTGGCGAAGCCGGGCAGGTATCCCATGATGTCGTGCTGCAGCGCCTGCGCCTCGGCCAGCGACAGCCGCCAGTGCTCGCTGTTCGGGATCATGTCGCACATGTAGAAGTAGTAGGGCATGATCTTGGCGTCATCCAGCAGCGCGAAGCACAGGTCGAGCAGCTGCGCGGCCTGGTCGTTGGTGCCCCGCAGCAGCACGCCCTGGTTGCGGACGTCGCGGATGCCGGTCTCCAGCATCGCCTTCGCGGCACGGGCGACCAGCGGCGTGACCGACTGGGCCGAATTGACGTGGGTGTGGATCGCGATCGCGACGTCGCGCCGCCGCGCGGTCGTGGCCAGCCGCTCCATCCCGGCCCTGACCTCGTCGCTCAGCCAGTGCTGCGGCAGGCCCATCAGGGCCTTGGATGCCAGCCGGATGTCCCGGATGCTGTCGATCTCCATGAGCCCCGCGACGAACGACTCGAGCCTGGGCCACGGCAGGTTGGCCACGTCGCCGCCCGACACGACCACGTCGCGCACGCCGGGCGTGGCGCGGAGGTAGTCCAGCATGGCGCCGAGCCGGTCTTCGCGGCTGAGCGCGAACTTGTGCTTGGCCACCGCCGGGGTCGGGTTGCCGACCAGGTCCATCCGGGTGCAGTGGCCGCAGTACTGCGGGCAGGTGGGCAGCACCTCTGCGAGCACCTTGGTCGGATACCGGTGCGTGAGGCCTTCCACCGCCCACATCTCGGCCTCGTGCAGGGAGTCGCGGGATGCCAGCGGGTGGGATGGCCAGTCGGCACGGCGGTCGCTGGCCACCGGGAGCATGTAGCGGCGGACCGGGTCGGCGTAGAAGGCGTCGGTGAAGCCCGGGTCGGTGGCCGGCAGGTCCGGCACGATCGTGTTCAGCATCTGCGGCGGCAGCAGCATCGACATCGTGGCCAGTTCCGCCTGGTCCTGCTCCAGGTCGGCGTAAAACCGCTCGTCAAGCCCGTCCCCGACGACCTGGCGGAGCTGGCGGCTGGTCTTGACGCAGTGCGCGCGCTGCCACTGGACGGAGGCCCAGTCCTTGGCGGTGACACCGGCCCAGCCGGGGAAACGCTGCCAGTCCGGCTCAGCTAGCTCGCGGTGCCGGTATATGTACGGCTGGTCGATCATTTGGGCACCGCTCCTGGTCTGGGCCTGCGATCTGGACGATAGGCCTCCAATTCTGGCAGACTACGCAAGAACATACTGTCTGTGTAGTAGCCAGCGACAAAATCTAGCGTTTACTTTGCGCTGCTCACGCATACCTGGAGGCGCACCCGTGACCCAAGCCCGGCTAGACGAGCACCCGAGCCCGCCGTCGCGCGACAGCAGGCCCGGATCGCCGCTCGGCCTGCACCGGGTCCTTGAGCCCGCTGGCGTGCTGCCGCAGGCCGCCTGGCGGATCGATGCCAGCCCGGAGATCTGGCCGGACGAGGTGCGAGTCGCGCTGCGGCGGCTGAACCTGGACGCGGCGTCGTTCCGGCAGCTGCGCGAGGCGAACGACGGCGACGCCGGCAAGATGCGGGCGGCGGTGCTGGACATCGTCGAGAGCCGGGGCAAGATGCAGAACCCGGTGACCGGCTCCGGCGGCATGCTCACCGGGATCGTCGAGGACGCGGGCCCGCGCTCGCCACTCGGCCTGGAGAAGGGTGACGAGATCGCCACGCTGGTCTCGCTCAGCCTGACCCCGCTCGTGATCACCGACGGCCTGGCCCGCTGGGACGGTGCATCCGAGCAGGTCCCGTGCGAGGGTCACGCCATCCTGTTCGGCCGGTCGATCGCGGCCAGGCTGCCGGCCGACTTGCCGGCCGAGCTGGCGCTCGCCGTCATGGACGTCTGCGGTGCACCCGCGCTCACCCACCGGGTCGTCAGCTCCGCGCGGCCCGGAGCGACGGTTGCGGTCATCGGCGCGGCCGGCAAGAGCGGGTCGCTGTCGGCGGCCGCCGCCCGGGCAGCGGGCGCCAGTGCGGTCATCGGGGTCGTGCCCCACGAGGCCGAGGCACGCGTGCTGGGCGAGGCGAGCGCGGCGAACGGGGAACTGGGCCTGGTGGACCACGTCGTCATCGCGGACGCGCGGGACCCGGTGGGGACGTCAGACGCGGTTGCCCGGGCCGGCGGCCCTGCTGACGTCACCGTCGTCTGCGTGGACGTGGCTGGCTGCGAGGGGGGCGCGATCCTGGCCACCAGGCAGGGCGGCACGGTGATCTTCTTCTCGATGGCCACGTCGTTCACCGCGGCCGCGCTCGGCGCGGAGGGCCTGGCCGCCGACGTCACGATGCTGGTCGGCAACGGGTACGTGCCCGGCCACGCGGAGCTCGCGCTCGACCTGATCCGCGCGCAGCCTGGTGTGCGGGGCCTCTTCGAGCGCAGGGTCGGCGCCAGGGACGGGGAGTAGGAGCAGAGATGAAGGTCGTTACCGAAACCACGGGCGGTGTCAAGTCCGCAGGGCCCCGCCGGCTCAGTCTCGACCCGGCGCTGGTGCGTGAAGCCAGGCGGCTGGCCGAAAAGGCCGGCCTGCCGATCGTGGAGATGGCCAAGACACACACGACGGTCTCGGTCGAACGCGCCGTGCTCAGGCTGGCCGGCCTGCAGGGCGCCGACGGCGACGGCATGCCCTGGGTGAACCGGCTGGTCGACGCCGTTCGGCAGAGCACGGGCCTGGAACACGGCGTAGCCCTGCCGGCCTTCGACGCGATGCTGGCGGGCGGGTACCCCGGCCTGGCCGCGCTCGCTCAGGACGCGGCGGAGGGCAACGTCGCGTTCCGCATCCCGGAGGGTGAGGACGCGCGCGCGGCGCGCACGGCGGCGCGGGCCGCGCTGGCCGCCGGCATCGGCCGGATCGACGCCAACCGCGCGCAGCGGTCGCGGATGATCGAGCAGACGTCCGAGCCGCCGCGGCCCTGGATCTACCTCATCGTCGCCACCGGGGACATCTACGAGGACATCCCGCAGGCGCAGGCGGCCGCCAGGGAGGGCGCCGACATCATCGCGGTGATCCGCTCTACTGGCCAGTCGCTGCTCGACTACGTGCCCGAGGGCGCTACCCGCGAGGGCTACGCCGGCACCTACGCGACACAGGAGAACTTCCGGCTCATGCGGGCCGCGCTGGACGAGACCTCCCGCGAGCTCGGCCGGTACGTGCGGCTGACCAACTACGCGTCCGGCCTGTGCATGCCTGAGATCGCCGCGCTGGCCGGGCTCGAGCGGCTCGACATGATGCTGAACGACTGCATGTACGGCATCATCTTCCGGGACATCAACCCCCGCCGGACCTTCATCGACCAGCGGTTCTCCCGGCAGGTGCACGCGCGCGCCGGGATCATCATCAACACCGGCGAGGACAACTACCTGACCACCGCGGACGCGGTCGACGCGGCGCACACCGTGATCGTCAGCCAGCTGATGAACGAGTTCTTCGGCAAGGAGGCCGGCTTGGCCGACGGGCAGCTCGGTCTCGGTCACGCATTCGAGATCAACCCCGCGGTGCCTGACTCCTTCCTGCTCGAGCTCGCGCACGCGCAGCTGGTCAGGGAGCTGTTCCCGGACGCGCCGCTCAAGTACATGCCGCCGACCAAGCACATG
>JASIGS010000072.1 GCA_030052355.1 Streptosporangiaceae bacterium
TGATGAAGCTGTACCAGGAGGCGGGCGTCAACCCGCTGATGGGCTGCTTGCCGCTGCTGCTTCAGCTGCCGCTCTTCTTCTCCCTCTTCGAGGTGCTGAAGGCGATCGCTGCCTGGAAGCCCAACACCAAGCCGGCCTACGGCCTGCCCGAGCAGATGGTGGCGAACGCACACAGCGCGAACATCCTCGGTGCGCACATCTGGGACAAGGTGCTGTTCACCGGCACCACGTACGTCCCGCTGCACGCCAAGCTCGTGATCCTGCTCGCCGTCCTGATCAGCATGACCACGACCTACCTCAGCATCAAGCAGTCGATGAAGCGCGGCATGATGCCCGCGGCCACGCCGGACAACCCGATGGCGAACTCGCAGAAGTACATGATGTACGTCATGCCGCTGTTCGCGCTGACCGGTCTGTACTGGGAGTTCGGGCTGGTGCTGTACTGGGTCACCACGAACATCTGGACCCTTGGTCAGCAGGGCCTGCTGGCCAGGCGGTACCCCTACACCCCGCCTGCGGCGGTGGACTCGGACACCCGCGGCGCGGCTTACGGCGCGGCGAAGGCCACGAGCAGTACTCCGAGGGCGGCGAGCACGGCCAGCGCACCGAAAGCGAAGCCGCTGGCTGCCGGGTCGGGTCGCGCTAGCTCGACGAGTGGTGGCGCGGGTGCGACGTCGGTGGGCGGTGCAGGCAGCCGCGGTCCGAAGACCCGGCAGCCGGCGAGCCAGGCGCAGCAGAACGGCGGCCGGGCGGCCCGCCCGGCGTCCAACGGCGCGGGCGGCGCGCCGGGTAAGACGTCGCCGGCTAGCGGCGTGCTCGGGCGCCTCGGACGTCGGCAGGAACCGGAGCCCGAGCCTGTGGAGCCCGAGGTTAAGCTCGTGAGGCGGCAGACAACGCGGCAGTCGCGCAGCAAGCGGTCGGGCAAGCGGTAGACCGGCCCTGCCACGGGCGCGGCCGACGGCGCGGAATGACCAGCACGGTGTGATGAGCCGTCGCGTTGGCGGCCCGATGACCGGTGCGCGGCGCGCGCCTGAGAGCACGGACAGGACCGAGGAGGGGCCTGGCATGAGCCAGCACGATGACGTGGTGACCGAGCGAACTGGCGAGGCTGGCGGCGCGAGCGCCTCGGCCAGCGGGCCACCCGGCGGGTTTCGGGCTGCTCCCGAGCCAGATTTCGAGGACGGCTCCGGCGAGGCGTACGCAGAAGGTGAAGCCGACGAGTCTCTAGAAGCGGACGACGCTGGCGACGCGGACGAGGCTGGCGAGGCGGACGAGGCTGGCGAGGCGGACGAAGCGGAGCTTGAGGACGACGAGGCCGCCGCACCGGCAGCACGCGCGCCGTCCGTCGCGGACCTGGAATTCGAGGGCGAGGTCGCAGCCGACTACATCGAGGGGCTGCTGGACGTGGCGGACCTCGATGGTGACATCGACATGGACGTTGAGGGCGACCGTGCGGTGGTGTCAGTGGTCGGCGCCACGCTCGACGAACTGGTTGGGCGGCGGGGTGAGGTGCTGGAGGCGCTCCAGGAGCTCACGCGGCTGGCCGTGCAGCAGCGGACCGGCAACCGGACCCGGATGATGCTCGATGTGGGCGGCTACCGGCAGCGGCGCAGGGCCGAGCTCGCCGAGGCGGGCCAGGACGCGGCCGAAGAGGTCCGCCGGACCGGCCAGCCGAAGAAGCTCTGGCCGATGAACCCGTTCGAGCGCAAGGTCGTACACGACGCGGTGGCGGCGGCCGGCTTGCGAAGCGAATCGGAAGGCGAGGAGCCCGAGCGCCGGGTCGTCGTGCTTCCGGCACTCTGAGGCGCGCGGTGCCGGAGTCGTCGTCGCCAGCCGGGGCGGAGGCCGAGCAAGCCGCCGCGGAAGTGTTCAAGGACGCGTTGCCGGTGGCGTCGCGCTACGCGGAGCTGCTGACCGGACCGGGCGTGGAACGCGGCATCGTCGGTCCGGCGGAGGCGGAGCGGATCTGGGACCGCCATCTGCTGAATTGTGCAGCTATTGCACGGCTTATACCTACCAAGTGCACGCTCGTTGACATCGGGTCCGGGGCTGGCTTGCCCGGGATCGTGCTGGCCATCCTGCTGCCCGGGGCGACGGTGACATTGCTGGAGGCAATGGCCAGGCGGGTGACGTTCCTCGAGGAGTGCGTGGCTGAGCTCGGCCTGACGAATGTGCACGTGGTGCGCGGGCGCGCCGAGGACATGGCCGGCCGGCTGTCGGCCGATGTGGCGACGGCCAGGGCCGTGGCGCCGCTGGACAAGCTCGCGGTACTAGGCCTCGCGGTGCTGCGGCCCGGCGGCAAGATGCTGGCGATGAAGGGAGCATCGGCAGACACCGAGCTGGCCAAGGCGCTTCCGGTGCTGGCGAGACTGGGCGTTACGGACGCAAAAGTGGTCAGCGTGGGTAGCGCCGAGAACGGAGCGAATGCCACAGTGGTGACATTCAGTGCGCCGGCGCGGCGGGTGACCCAGCGTGGCGGCCCGGCGTCGCGGGCCGGTTCACGCCCCGGTGGCGGGTCGGGGCCGCATATCGGCCGCGGTGCCACACGTTCCGGTCCGGGCAAGAATGCCCGGCCGGACAGCCGTCGCGGGGGCGGCTAGCCCGGGTCGGCGGGCGGCTTGGCGTGGCTGGCTTCGGGCCGGTTCGCGCCGCGGATGTGCTTACCGGGTGCTGACGTGTCGCTTGGCCCCCGGCCTGATGAGGTGAACGACAGGATGACCAGGTCGGCGTGGGCCTTGGGCTGGCCCGGTAAACGACCGTACGGCGAGGGCTCGGGATCTGCAGGCGGCGATGGCCGTCAGGGCGACAACGGCCAGGACGGGCGAGACGAACCGCCGGGCGAAGCCCTGCCGCCAGGAATTCGCGCCGGTCTCGGCTGGCCGGACGGTCCGGCGGACGAGACCCCGGCGATTACCCTAGGCTCAGGATTCGCGGACGGACTGGGTCGCGACGAGGACGTTCCGGATCGGGTCCGGAGGGCGCTGGCGGCTGTTTCACGTGAAACTGTGGCCGGTACTGGTGAGAGCGAGGGTCAGGTGGCCATGTCTGCTGTTCCGGGCGGGACGGCTGATACGCCGATCGCCCGGGCCGCCCGCGCCGCGGTGGTGGCACGCTCTGGCGGTGAGACCTGGCCGAGGCCAGAGAGCTGCCGGGTGATGACCATCGCCAACCAGAAGGGCGGGGTCGGTAAGACCACGACGGCCGTCAACCTGGCGGCGAGCCTGGCCATGCACGGCGAGCGCGTGCTGGTCGTCGACCTGGACCCGCAGGGGAACGCCTCCACCGCGTACGACATAGATCATCACTCGGGGATCTCGTCGGTCTACGACGTGCTGGTCGAGGGCCAGTCGCTGGAGTCTGTCATCAAGCCCGTGGCCGGCTTCCAGCACTTGTACTGCGCGCCCGCGGCGATAGACCTGGCCGGCGCGGAGATCGAGCTTGTCCCGCTCGTCGCCAGGGAGTCGAGGCTGGCGCGGGCGCTCGCCGGATTCGACACCTCGGGGCTGGACTACATCTTCATCGACTGCCCGCCCTCGCTGGGGCTGCTCACCGTCAACGCGCTGGTGGCCGCGCCCGAGGTGCTGATCCCGATCCAGTGCGAGTATTACGCCCTCGAGGGGCTTGAGCAGCTGCTGCAGACGGTCGAGCTGGTCCGCAGCCACCTCAACCCGGTGCTGACCGTGACGACGATCCTGCTCACGATGTACGACGGGCGGACCCGGCTCGCGTCGCAGGTTGCCGAGGAGGTGCGGGATCACTTCGGTGCCGCGGTGCTCGGATCGGTGATCCCCCGCAGCGTGCGGGTCTCGGAGGCGCCGAGTTACGGGCAATCGGTGATGACCTACGATCCAGGCTCGAGCGGGGCGCAGGCCTACCAGGAGGCGGCCAGGGAGCTGGCGTTCCGGGACGCGCAATCGGCGGTGGGCTGAAGGTGGATGACGCCGACCGGGTTTGGTTACGGAGAGGGGGAGGTGAGACGGCATGCCGCAGCCGAAACGGGGGCTGGGCAAGGGGCTCGGTGCGCTGATACCGACGGGCCCGCCCGGTTCGGTGGTAGCAACCGGCAGGCCCG